>NZ_KB944461.1:74778-279189 GCF_000389805.1 Cupriavidus sp. GA3-3 | reverse complement strand
GCGGGCGCGGCGATCGAGCCGATCGCCGACACCATCACCATCGACGACTTCGCCAAGGTGGACCTGCGCGTCGCGAAGATCGTCGAATGCCAGAAGGTGGAAGGTTCGAACAAGCTGCTGCAGCTGACGCTGGATCTGGGCGAAGGCCGCACCCGCAATGTGTTCTCCGGCATCCAGTCGGCCTACACGCCGGAGCAGCTGGTCGGCAAGCTGACCGTGGTGGTGGCCAACCTGGCCCCGCGCAAGATGAAGTTCGGCGTGTCCGAAGGCATGGTGCTGGCTGCGTCTGCGGCGGATGAGAAGGCCACGCCGGGCCTGTATATCCTGGAACCGCACGAGGGCGCGGTGCCGGGCATGCGCATCGGCTGAAGCAGGGCACTCATTGCCGTTCCCCTCTCCCGCTGGCGGGAGAGGGCGGCAAACCCGCGGTAACGCCATGTTCCGCGCGTCCCATCGGTAGCGATCCAAGGCCAGCCGGGCCTCTGGATCGACCCGCCACACCGCCCGAGATTCTGCAATGCAGAACAGAACGGGCAGCACCCCTCCTCCCCCTCGCTCGCGCGCTATGCACGCGCGGCATGTCATACATGGTTCTGGCGCATCGCGCTTGTGACCCCTGGACGAGCCGCGTAGATTCCACCTCGCAGAATCACAAACCAAAAAACAGAAGCCGGCCACGCAACGCTGCTTGCGCGACGCCGCTTCGCATGGAAGGGGACATTTGTGAAGAAGCTCCTGATCGCCAATCGTGGCGAGATCGCGTTGCGCGTGCAGCGCGCCGCACGAGACCTTGGCATCGCCACCGTGGCGGTCTATGCCACCGACGACGATGCCAGCCGGCACCGCCTGCTGGCCGACGAAGCTGTCGCGCTGCAGGGCCAGGGGGCCGCTGCCTATCTCGACATTCCCGCCATCATCAGCGCAGCGCGCGCCACCGGCTGCGACGCCATCCACCCTGGCTATGGCTTTCTCAGCGAGCGCGCCGACTTTGCCAGCGCTTGCGCAGCCGCGGAGATCATCTTTGTCGGCCCCGAGCCCGAGCAGCTGGCCCTGTTCGGCGACAAGGGCCGCGCGCTGGCGCTGGCCGCGCGCTGCGGCATACCGGTGATGCCCGCCACCGCGGGCGGCGCCACGCTCGATGCGGTGACCGCATTCTTCGACGAACAGGACGGCGCCGGCGTGGTGCTCAAGGCGGTGGGCGGCGGCGGCGGGCGCGGCATGCGCGTGGTGCGCGAGCGCGACGCGCTGCCCGAAGCCTATGCGCGCTGCCGCTCCGAAGCACGCTCGGCCTTCGGCATCGATGCCATCTACGCCGAACGGCTGGTGGCCCGCGCGCGCCATATCGAAGTGCAGATCGCCGGCGACGGCCACCATGTGATCGCACTGGGCGAGCGTGACTGCACGCTGCAACGCCGCTTCCAGAAAGTGGTCGAGATCGCGCCCAGCCCGGCGCTCGATCCGGCGCTGCGCCGGCGCATTGTCGATGCCGCCTGCACGCTGGCGCGCGAAGCGCGCTACCGCAGCCTGGGCACGTTTGAATTCCTGGTCGAAGAGCCCGAGGACGGTGCGCGCCGCGATGGCGCGGCCCTGCCCTTTGTCTTTATCGAAGCCAACCCGCGCCTGCAGGTCGAGCACACCGTCACCGAGCAGGTCACCGGCGTGGACCTGGTGGCCGTGCAGCTGGGGCTGGCCGAAGGCCGGCGCCTGGCGGAACTGGGGCTGGACCCGCAGCACCCGCCGCGCGTGCGCGGCTATGCCATCCAGGTGCGCGTGAATGCCGAGGCCACCGACGCGCAAGGGCTGGCACGTCCGGCACAGGGGCGGCTGGAGCGTTTCGATCCGCCCACCGGGCCGGACGTGCGCGTCGACACCCACGGCTATACCGGCTATGCACCGTCCGCGCATTACGACACGCTGCTGGCCAAGCTGATCGTCACCTCGGCCAGCGACAACTTCGCTGACGCAGTGCGGCGCCTGCAGCGCGCGCTCGGGGAATTCAATATCGGCGGCATCGTCACCAACCTCGACCTGCTGCGGGCGCTGGCCGAGCGCGACGACTTTGCCAGCCAGCACGTGCATACGCGCTATATGGAAGCCGCGCTGCCCGCCCTGCTGGAACGCGCCGCGCAGATTGCGGCGCAGGACGCGGCGCGGCAGGCCCTCGCAGGAGGCAGCGCCCCCAGGGTGGCGGCACCTTCCAGCACGGCAAGCTTCGAGGAGCGACTGGGCGAGGGCCTGTGCGCGGTGCGCGCGTCCATGAACGGACGCGTGATCGAACTGGCGCGCGAGAACGACCTGGTCAAGGCCGGCCAGACCGTGGCCGTGCTCGATGCGATGAAGATGGAACATGCCATCGTGGCCGAGCACGCGGGCCGCGTGATCGACCTGCGCACCGCTTCCGGCGAGCAAGTCGCCGAGGGCCAGGTCATGCTGGTGCTGGAGCCTGCCGACGCCGGCGCCCATGCCGACGGCGAGGCCGAGCACACCGACCCGTCGGCGATCCGCGCCGACCTGCAGCGCGTGCTCGACCGCCATGCCTTCCTGTACGACGCGGCCCGCCCCGAGGCCGTGGCACGCCGCCATGCGCGCGGCCAGCGCACCGCGCGCGAAAACGTCGACGACCTGTGCGATGCCGGCAGCTTCCGCGAATACGGCGGCCTGGCGCTGGCGGCACAGGCCAGCCGGCGCAGCGAGGCCGACCTGATCGCCAACACCCCTGCCGACGGGCTGATCACCGGCACCGGCGCCGTCAACGGCAGCCTGTTCGCACCGGAGCGCGCGCGCTGCGCGGTGCTGGCCTACGACGCCACCGTGCTGGCCGGCACCCAGGGCAAGCGCAACCATATCAAGACCGACCGCATCCTGGAGGTGGCGCTGCGGAACCGGCTGCCCACGGTGATCTTTGCCGAAGGCGGCGGCGGCCGCCCGGGCGACATCGACTTCCCCACCGTGGCCGGCCTGTACCAGCCTTCGTTCGCCGCCTTCGCCGAGCTCAGCGGCGAAGTGCCGGTGGTGGGCATCGCCTCCGGGCGCTGCTTTGCCGGCAATGCCGCGCTGCTGGGCTGTTGCGACCTGATCATCGCCACGCGCAACGCCAATATCGGCATGGCCGGCCCGGCCATGATCGAGGGCGGCGGCCTGGGCGTGTTCCGCCCCGAGGATATCGGCCCGGCCACGGTGCAGTACCACAACGGCGTGGTCGACCTGCTGGTCGACGATGAGGCCGACGCGGTGGCCGCGGCCAGGCATTACCTGTCGATGTTCCAGGGCCGTGTCGACGACTGGCAGGCGCCTGACACGCTGGCGCTGCGCCAGGTGGTGCCGGAAAACCGCCTGCGCGTCTACGACACGCGCGCCGCCATCGCCGGCCTGGCCGACGCGGGCAGCGTGCTGGAACTGCGCGCCGGCTTCGGCACCGGCATCCACACCGCGCTGGCGCGCATCGAAGGCCGGCCCGTCGGCATTCTCGCCAACAACCCGCGCCACCTCGGCGGCGCCATCGATGCCGACGCCGCCGACAAGGCCGCGCGCTTCATGCAGGTGTGCAATGCGCACGGGCTGCCGATCGTATCGCTGATCGACACGCCGGGCTTCATGGTGGGCCCGGAGGTCGAGGCCCGCGCCCAGGTGCGCCATGTGTCGCGCATGTTCGTCGCCGGCGCCAAGCTGCGCGTGCCGTTCCTGGCGGTGGTACTGCGCAAGGGCTACGGCCTGGGCGCGATGGCGATGGCAGCGGGCGGCTTCCGCGCGCCAACCTTCACGGTCTCGTGGCCAACCGGCGAATTCGGCGGCATGGGCCTGGAGGGCGCGGTGCGGCTGGGCTTCCGCAAGGAGCTGGAAGCGCTGCCGGCCGGCCCGCAGCGCGATGCGCTGTACCAACAGCTGGTGGCGCAGATGTACGAGCGCGGCCATGCCATCAACGCCGCTGCGGCATTGGAGCTGGACGCCGTGATCGACCCCGCCGCCACCCGCCAGTGGGTGGTCAGCGGGCTCGAGGCCGGTGCCGCCAATCCCCAGCGCCCGATGCGCACCTTCGTCGACGCCTGGTAGGCGCGGCGGCGGACAGAACCAGAGCGAAAGCAAGAGGAGACAGCAGATGAACGAACAGGCGTTCTTCGAGGACCTGGAAGCCCGGCATCGCAAGATCTGGCCCGCAGGCCTGCCCGACGCACCGGTCTACCCCCATGGCGAGGCCCCGCTGGGCGACTACCTGCGCGCGTGGGCGCGCAAGCGCCCGGACCACGCCGCGCTGGTCTGGTACGGCACCACCGTGACCTATGCCGAGCTCGACAACCTGTCCGAGCGCTGCGCCGCGCTGCTCAAGGGCCGCGGCGTGGGCGCGGGCGACCGGGTAGCGGTGATGATGGGCAACTGCCCGCAGTTCCACGTGGTCTTCTACGGCATCCTGAAGCTGGGCGCGGTCTATGTGCCGGTCAACCCGCTCTTCAAGGAACAGGAGCTGGTCTACGAACTGAACGATGCCGGCGCCACCACCGTCATCGTGCAGGACCAGCTTGCGCCGCTGCTGATGTCGGTGCGCGCGCAGACGCGGCTGCGCACCGTCTACACCACCAGTGCCGGCGCGATGTTGCCGGCACAGCCGGACCTGCCGCTGCCAGCGGGCCTCGACGCGCCCCCGCTGACCGTGGAAGGCACCATCGACCTGCTGCAGGCACTGCGCGACACCGCGCCGGTCGCACTGCCCCCGGTCGACATGGACGCGCTGGCCGCACTGAACTACACCGGCGGCACCACCGGCCTGCCCAAGGGCTGCATGCACACGCAGCGCGACATGGTCTACACCGCGGCGGCTTCCTACGCGCTCACCGGCGGTGTCGATGCGGAACGGCTGGCAGAAGGCTCCGGCGACGTGATGCTGAACTTCCTGCCGATGTTCTGGATCGCGGGCGAGAACCTCGGGCTGATCTATCCGATCTTCAGCGGCGCGACCGTGGTGCTGCTGGCGCGCTGGGACCCGGTCGCGGTGATGGCCGCGATCGAGCGCTATCGCGTCAACCGCACCTTCGTGGTGGTCGACAACGCGGTCGAGCTGATGAACCACCCCGAATCCGGCCGCTACGACCTGCGTTCGCTGCAGCACACGCGCGCCGCCTCGTTCATCCGCAAGATCACCCCCGACATCCGCCAGCGCTGGCATGCGCTGACCGGCAGCATCATTGCCGAAGGCGCCTGGGGCATGACCGAGACCCATACCAGCGACACCTTCACCACCGGCATGCAGGACGACGACATGGACCTGCGCGGCCGCCCGGTGTTTGTCGGCCTGCCGGTGCCGGGCACGCGCATCAAGATCTGCGACTTCGACACCGGCGCGGTGCTGCCGGTCGGCGCGGAAGGCGAGATCGTGGTCAGCACGCCGTCGCTGTTCAAGGGCTACTGGGGCCGCCCCGACGTCGATGCCGAGGTATTCCGCGACGGCTGGTTCCGCACCGGCGATATCGGTGCCTATGACGAGGCGGGCTACCTGCATTTCCTGGGACGGCGCAAGGAGATGCTCAAGGTGCGCGGCATGAGCGTGTTCCCGTCCGAGCTGGAGGTGCTGCTGTCGCGCCACCCGGCGGTGCTGGGGTCGGCCGTGGTCGGCCGCCCCGACCCGGACAAGGGCCAGGTGCCGGTGGCCTTTATCCGCCTGCGCGCCGAGCACGCCGACGGCATCACTGCCGACACGCTGCATGCATGGTGCCGCGAGCAGATGGCGGTCTACAAGGTGCCCGAGATCCGCATCCTGCCCGAGTTCCCGCTGACCGCCACCGGCAAGGTGCGCAAAGTCGAGCTGCAGGCCTTGCTGGATACCGAGGCCGGCGGCTGAACGGGACCGCTGTCGGGTAGTACCGCCGTACCGGACCAGGACGCCGCGCGCGCGTCCGGCACGCCTGCGCGTCGAGCAAGCGCGGCTGGCGTGCAACGGCACAACGAGGGAGCCAACGGTTATGCAGGACCGATCCACCGGCAATGCCTTCAAGGAAGACCGCCACTTCGTCACCGCGCTGGCGCGCGGGCTGGAAGTGCTGGCCTGCTTCCGCACCAGCGACCGCGTGCTCGGCAACCAGGAAATCGCCCGGCGCTGCGGACTGCCCAAGTCGACCGTATCGCGCCTGACCTCCACCCTGACCCGGCTGGGCTATCTGGCGCAGGCCGAAGGCAGCCACAAGTACAGCCTGGGCACGGCCTGCCTGCGGCTGGGCAGCGCCATGCTGTCGCGGCTGGACATCCGCAAGGTGGCGCGACCGCTGATGCAGGAGCTGGCGGACTTTTCCGGCGGCACGGTGTCGCTGGGCACGCGCGACCGGTTCTCGATGATCTATGTCGAGCACTGCCGCAGCTGCGCCGCGATTGCGCTGACGCTCGATACCGGCTCGCGCATTCCGGTCGCCACCTCGGCCATCGGCCGCGCCTGGCTGGCGGTGGTGCCGGACGAAGAGCGGCAGGCCTTCATGGAACAGGTGCGCGACGTCGACGACATGGCATGGCCGCGCCTGCGCCAGGGCATCGAACAGGGCCTGGCGGACCACCTCACCCTGGGCGTGACCTGCTCGATGGGCGAGTGGCAGCCGGACGTCAACGGCATTGCGCGCGGCTTCGAGCCCGGCCATGGCATGCCGCCCATGGCGATCAACGTGGGCGGACCGTCGTTCCGGCTGTCCCCGTCATTCCTGCTCGACGAGGTGCGCCCGCGCCTGCTGGAGGTGGTACGCCAGCTGGAAGGCAGCTTCCCGCGCTGAGCGCATCCGTTGTTCACACCAACAGCGCCGCCACGAGACGGCGCAACAGGAGGAGCACCATGCAAGTAAAGTTGACCGACGCCGCCCGGCGCCGCCTGCTGGCCGGCATGCTGGCCGCCGCCACCATCCCTGCGGCCCAGGCCGCCCCGCCCTCGCCGGCCACCGGCAGCCTCACCGTCGCCTTCGGCGCGGAGTCGACCACGCTCGATCCGGTCAAGATCTCGGCCGGCGTCGACCACTACTTTGTCGGCCAGATCTTCGAGATGCTGGTGCGCCGCAATGCCGCGCTCAAGGACGAGAACTGGCTGGCGGAGAACTGGAAGCTGGAAACCGGCAAGGACGGCAAGCCCGTGCTCGACGTGCAGCTGCGCAAGGGCGTGCGCTTCCACAACGGCGACCCGCTGACCTCCGAGGACCTCGAGTTCTCCTGGCAACGCCAGCGCGACCCCAAGAGCAGCTTCTTCTCGCACTATGTCTCGTCGGTCGAGCGTTTCGAGATCGTGGATGCGCACCGCTTCAGGCTGCATTTCAAGGAGCCGGATGCGCAGTTCATCGTCGGCAACATGCAGCTGTGGGCCATGCCCAAGAAGTACATCCAGAAGGTCGGCGAAGAAGAGTTCGCCCGCAAGCCGGTCGGCACCGGGCCATGGAAGTTTGTCTCGCGCACGGTCAAGGACGAGCTGAAGCTGGAAGCCTTTGACGGCTACTGGAACAAGGAGAAACGGCCCGGCGTCAAGGAGCTGACCATCAAGGTGATTCCCGAGGACCTGACCCGGGTGGCGGCCTTCAAGACCGGCAAGGTCGATTTCATCGACAACGTGCCGCCTTCGATGATCGAGGAATTCAAGAAGATGCCCGGCGTGAAGACCGTCACGCTGGTGAGCGGCAACAACCTCTTCCTCAATTTCAATACGCAGATGCCGAAGTCGCCGTTCAACGATGTGCGCGTGCGGCAGGCGGCCGCGCACGCCATCGATGTCGACGCCATCATCAAGCGCGTGCTGTTCGGCCAGGGCGAGCGCTATGCGCAGGTGGGCAAGGAGTCGAATGGCTACGACCCCGAGCTCAAGCCCTACGCCTTCGACCAGAAGCGTGCGCGCGAGCTGCTCAGGCAGGCGGGCTACCCCAATGGCTTCGAGACCCCCTGCTACAACCTCACCACGCCGCGCGAACCTGGCGTGAAGGAAGTGGGCGAAGCCATGTATGCCTACCTGAGTTCCGTGGGCATCCGCTGCCAGGTGCGCAACCTGGAGTACGGGGCCTGGATCAGCCTGGGCAAGCGCGGCCGCTCGGGCCCGCCGGAGATGGACGGCGTGCTGAGCTGGATGTGGTCGCAGGGCCTGCCCGGCGACCCGGGCCTGGCCTGGTCCGGCCATTTGCACAGCTACCAGGGCGGCGGCGGCTGGGGCACTTATTCCTACACCAGCGACCCCGAGGTCGACGCGCTGCTGGAGAAGCAGCGCCAGACCATGGACCCCGCGGCGCGCACCGCGCTGCTGCGCCAGATCGCGCGGCTCAAGCAGGAGCGCGTGCTGGGTGGCCTGCCGACCTACCGGCCGCTGGTGACCTTTGCCTGGCGCGACAACAAGATCGACTACGTGCCCTGGCCCATCCGCGACTACTGGCGCTCGTTCCAGGAAGTCAGCTGGAAGCAGCGCTGATCCGCCGCCGCGCCCGGCGCCCGTGCCGGGCGCGGCATTCCCGCTGACGAATCTCCGACGGAGCCTGTCATGCCTATTGCAAAACGCGTGCTGCACGGCCTGATCAGCATTCTTGGCGCGAGCGTGATCATCTTCCTGATCTCGCGCCTGTCCGGCGACCCGCTTGCCTTGCTGCTGCCGGCCGACGCGCCGCCGCAGGTGATCGAGGCAACGCGCCGCCATCTCGGCCTGGACCAGCCCCTGGTGGCGCAGTACCTGGTCTTCCTCGGCCATGCCGTCACCGGCGACTTCGGCAACTCCTACCGCTGGCAGGAACCGGCACTGGGGCTGATCCTGGAGCGGCTGCCGGCCACGGTGGAGCTGGCGCTGGCCGCGCTGGGCTTCTCGATTGCGATGGCGGTGCCGTTCGGCGTGCTGTCGGCGGTCTACCGCGGCTCCTGGTTCGACCGCTTTGCCAAGGTCTTCGCCATGCTCGGCCAGGCCATGCCCAACTTCTGGGTCGGACTGCTGCTGATCCTGTTCTTCGCGGTGCAGCTGAACTGGCTGCCCGCGTTCGGGCGCGATTCGTGGAACAGCCTGGTGCTGCCCGCGATTGCGCTGGGCTGGTATCCGGTGGCGGCGCAGACCCGCGTGGTGCGCTCGGCCATGCTGGATGTGCTGGACAGCGACTACATCCGCATGGGCCGCGCCATGGGCCTGCCCGAGCGCGTGCTGATCTGGAAGTACGCGCTGCGCAACGCGGCGATTCCGCTGGTGACCATCCTCGGCGTGTACTTCGCGGCGATGCTGGGCGGCGCCTTCGTGGTCGAAGTCATCTTCGCCTGGCCAGGCGTTGGCCGCACCGTGGTCGAGGCCGTGTTCGCGCGCGATTTTCCCGTGGTGCAGGCGGGCGTGATGCTCACCTCCGTGCTGTTCGTGCTGTCCAACCTGCTGGTCGACCTGAGCTACGGCCTGATCGACCCGAGGATCCGCCATGCCTGAGATCGCCGCTCCTCCCGCCAGCGCCACGGCGGCGCCGGCCCGCAAGCGCCAGCGGCGTGACCTGGGTGGCCTGCCCTGGTTTGCGCTGGCAATCTTCCCGGTGCTGCTGGTCTGCGCCATCGGCGGCGAGGCGCTGCTGCCGCACGACCCCAACGGCCTCGACCTCGGCCTGGCCTTCCAGCCGCCGGCCTGGCTGGAGGGCGGCAGCTGGGCCTATCCGCTGGGCACCGACAACATGGGGCGCGACCTGCTCTCGCGCATCATGGCCGGCACGCGCATCTCGCTGGTGGTCGCGCTGTACGCCATCCTGATCTCGGGCGGCATCGGCACCGCCGCCGGCATGCTGGCCGGCTACTTCGGCGGGCGCCTGGACGCGCTCATCATGCGGCTGGTCGATATCCAGATGTCGATCCCCGCGCTGGCGCTGGCGCTGGTGCTGGCCGCGGTGCTGGGCCCGGGCTTCAATACCGTGGTGCTGGTGATCGTGGTGACCTACTGGACCTGGTACGCGCGCATCGTGCGCGGCGAGGTGATGTCGCTCAAGCAGCGCGACTACGTGGCGCTGGCGCGCGTGGCCGGCTGCGGCACGCTCACCATCTTCCGCCGCCACCTGCTGCCCAACCTGCTCAACACCCTGCTGGTGCTGGCCACGCTGCAGGTGGGCCAGGTGATCATCTTCGAGGCCTCGCTCAGCTTTCTCGGCCTCGGCATCCAGCAACCCGATGTGTCGTGGGGGCTGATGCTGGCCGATGCGCGCAACTACATCACCAACGCGTGGTGGGCCATCACCATGCCCGGACTGGCCATCATGGCCACCTGCCTGGCGTCCAACCTGCTGGGCGACTGGCTGCGCGACCACTTCGACCCGAAAAGGAGGCAGCTATGACCGGCCCCGACCCGCACGTGACGCAACGCCCGTCGCCAACGCCCGCCGCCGGGGGCTCCCCCCGCGGCGCGCCCATGCTGTCGGTGCAGGGGCTGACCACGCACCTAGGACTGCGCCGCGGCACGGTGCGCGCCGTGGACGGCGTCGACCTGCACGTGCATGAAGGCGAGACCCTGGGCGTGGTGGGCGAATCCGGCTCCGGCAAGTCCATGACCATCCTGTCGATCCTGCGCCTGCTGCCGCGCCAGGGCGGCGTGCAACTGGGCGGCAAGGTGCTGCTCGATGGCGTGGACCTGCTGCAGCTGCCCGAGAAGACCATGAGCACGCAGTACCGCGGCCGCAAGATCGCGATGATCTCGCAGGACCCGCTGACCTCGCTGAACCCGGTCTTCACGGTGGGCGACCAGGTCGGCGCGCCGCTGCGCTACCATGGCCGCGCCGACAGCCGCGAGGCGCGCCGGCGCCAGGTGGTGCAGGTGCTGGACAGCGTGCGCATCCCCTCGCCCGAGACGCGGCTGGACGACTATCCGCACCAGTTCAGCGGCGGCATGCGCCAGCGCGTGGTGACCGGCATGGCCATTGCCAGCGCGCCGCGCCTGCTGGTGGCGGACGAACCCACCTCGGCACTGGACGTGACCATCCAGGTGCAGATCATGGCGCTGTTCCGCAAGATCCAGGCGCAGACCGGTGTCGGCATCATCCTGATCACGCACGACCTGGGCGTGGCGGCCAGCATCTGCCACCGGGTGGCGGTGATGTACGCCGGGCGCATTGTCGAGACCGGCGATGTGCGCACGCTGTACCAGCGCCCCGCCCATCCCTACACGCAGGCCCTGCTCCAGGCCATTCCCCACTTCGGCGAAAAACGCGAGCGGCTCTACGCCATCCAGGGCAGCCCGCCCAGCCTGATCGACCCGCCGCACGGCTGCCGCTTCGCGGCGCGCTGCCCGCACCGCAAGCCGCTGTGCGATGACGCCTATCCCCCCGAGATCGAACTTGAATCCGGCCACAAGGTCAGCTGCTGGCTGGCTTCGGCCGGCTGAGAACCCAGGAGGCGCCATGCTGCTCGAAGTCGAAAACCTGAAGAAGCATTTCCCCGCGCGCGGCGGCGGCACAGTGCGCGCCGTCGACGGCGTCAGCTTTGCCGTGGATGCCGGCCAGACCTATGCGCTGGTGGGCGAGTCCGGCTGCGGCAAGACCACCATCGCCAGGCAGCTGCTGCTGCTTGAGCGCCCCAGCGCCGGCACCATCCGCTTCGACGGCCAGGACGTACTGGCGCTGGACCGCAAGGGCGTGCTGGGCTACCGGCGCCAGGTGCAGGCGGTGTTCCAGGACCCGTCGTCCTCGCTCAATCCGCGCCTGAAAGTGGGCATGCTGCTGGCCGAGCCGCTGCTTGCGCACGGCCAGGGCGGCGACCGCGCCGCGCTGCGCCGGCGGCTGCTGGAGCTGCTGGAGATCGTCGGCCTGCCGCCCGGCGCGCTCGACCTGTACCCGCACGAGTTCAGCGGCGGCCAGCGCCAGCGCATTGCCGTGGCGCGCGCGCTGGCGCTGCAGCCGCGGCTGATCGTGCTGGACGAGCCCACCTCGGCGCTGGATGTCTCGATCCGGGCGCAGATCGTCAACCTGCTGTCCGATATCCAGCGCAGCTTCGGCCTGGCCTATGTGGTGATCGCCCATGACCTGGCGCTGGTGGAGCACTTCAGCTCGGCCGTGGGCGTGATGTACCTGGGCAATATGGCCGAAAGCGGGCCCAGCGCCGCGGTGTTCAGCGCCCCGCGCCACCCCTACACGCAGGCACTGCTGGGCTCGGCGCCGCGGCCCGACCCCGACCACCAGCCGGCCGAGGGGCTGATCCTGGGCGATATCGGCTCGGCGCTGAACCCGCCAGCGGGCTGCAAGTTCCATCCGCGCTGCCCGCGCGCGGTGTCGGCCTGCGCCACCGAGATCCCCCGCATGCTGCGGCTGGACCCGGCCGCCGGCTCAGCCGCGCCGGCGCACGTGGCCGCCTGCCACCTGCTCCATTGACCGCCGGGGCACGCGTCAGCCGCCCTGCATCTTCGACGGATCGTCGCTGCGCGAGGTCGTGGTGACGGTGCCGTCGCTGTTGAAATGCACATTGAAGAAGGCCTTGTCGGTGGCGGTCTCCATCCAGCGGTAGCCCCACACCTCTTCCTTCTTCAGCGCAAATGCCTCCACCTTGGTGGGCTTGCCCAGCAGGCGGCGGATATCGTCCTTGCTCATGCCGGCGCGCACGCGTGCGAAGTTCTCGGCTGACAGCACCTGCTCGATCTTCGCGACCTTGCCATCGGCGCTGATGGTGACCATCCAGGTAGTGGTGCCCTCGGGGCCGCGCGGGTATTCCAGCCGGCGCCCGCCGTCGGCCTCTTCCCAGACGATCTCCGGCTTGCCGGCCTGGCGCCGCAGGTCTTCCTCGGTGGACTGACCGGGGACGATGCCCTTGAACAGCTCGCTGTCGGGCTTGATCGCGTTCCAGGTGTTGCGGGCGGTCTCGCCCGCCTTCTTCATGGCTTCATCGACCTTCTGCTGGTCGCAGCCGAACAGCGCAAGCAAAGAGGCAAAGAGTCCCATGGCGGCAAGGCGTCGCGGCGACGCGAAAGTGGAGGGGCGCACGTCAGCGGCGCACGGGCTCGGCAATGACTGCCGAGGCTGCCTGTGCCGCGCTGTCGGGACTGGTTGGCTGGCTCTCATCCTGCTGGCTCCTTCTGGTGTCGCTGCGACCCGAGGTCCCGCTGAACAGGTTCGCCCAGCTGTCGAAGCGGCGGTTGAACAAGACCGACAAACCGTTGATGGACCCGCCCTTGGCAATCAGCGACCAGCGCCGTGAAAACTGCCAGGTCAGCTTCACCACGTTCGAGGCCGATGTCAGGCTTTGCTCATAGCCTACCGACATACGCTCGGTAATGGCCTTGCCCATGCTGACCACCTGCTGGTCATTGAGACCCGCGGTGCTGGGCCCGATCGAGAATTCGTCGATGCCGAAATGCTGCACGATGCCCTTGCCGGCCTTGCCGCCGATCATGCCCAGCGCCGCGCCGCCCAGCGCGGCGCCACCCAGCTGGCGCTGCTGGCCGGCACCGGCGCTTTCGGCGCCGTAGCCGAACATCAGCCACGAGAGCTTATCCTCATCCGGCACATTGGGTTCCGACACCAGCCGCACGCGCGGCAGCCGCACCGTGCCGGTCACCTCCACGCCCGCCTCCACTTCCTGGTTGCGGCGCATGGCGCGGATGTTCATGTTCGGGTTGTCGATCGGGCCGTTGAAGTTGATGATGCCGCGCTCGATGTCCAGCTTGCGCCCGAAGGCTTCATAGGTGCCGTCGGTCACGCGCACCGTGCCGGTGGCCTTCATCGGTACCAGGGGTTCGCTCTTGACACCCATCTGGCCGGCCAGCAACAGGTCCGCGCCCGCGCCCCGGAAGCGGAAGTTGTTGCCCAGGTCCACGGTCAGGTCGATCACCGGGCTGAACTTGCTTGCCGGCTTGGTCTCCGGCGCCTGCGTGGCGGCAGTCTTAACGGCGCGCTGGTCCTTGCGCCGGATCACCACCACATCGTCGCCCAGCACCGGCGCGCCGGCCTTGGGCAGGTCGAACAGGCCGCGGTCGACATGGATCTTGCCGCGGATCACGACCTGCTTGTTCTCGTTGGCGATGGTGGCGTCGCCCGAGACCACCAGCGTGCGCTCGGGGCTGGCGAACAGCTGCAGCTTGTCGGCGACGATCTTGCCGGTCAGGTTGGGATCGGCCTCGCCCAGCTTGACGTTGCCGGTGGCCGTGATCTTGCCGTCGCCGCCGTGGAATTCCACGTGCTTGAGCTCGACCGTGTTCTGGTCCAGCACCACGCGCACAGTGCCGTCGGTCAGGCGCAGGCCCAGGTCGTACAGCGTGACGGCGAGGTTGTCGCCGTCGACGGTGCCGGTCAGCAGCGGCGCGCCGATCGTGCCGGCCAGGCGCATCGCCGCGGCCAGTTTGCCGTCGAAAGCGTACTGCGGGCCGGTCAGCGCTTCCAGCGATTTCAGCCGCGGCACGTCGACGGTGACCGTGCCGCCCAGGGTCGAGGCCGGGCCCACGGTCTGCAGCCCCTGCTCCTGCACCAGTCCGGCGGAGGCGTCCACCACCACCTTGCCGATGCGGCCCGACACCATGCCGCCGCGCATTGCGATACGGTTGCCGCCGGCGTCGGCGCGCAGGCTGGTCTCGCCCAGGCCGAGCGTGGTGAAGCCCCGGCCGGCGTTGACCGAGAGGTCGCCGCTGCGCCGGCGCAGTTCGGCAAAGCCGGTCGCGGTCTCGGCCAGCGCCAGGTTCCAGCGGCCGTCGATGACCAGGTCGGAGCGCACCGGCGGCTTCTCGCCGGTGATGGTTTCCATCAGTTCCAGCACATGGCCCACCTGCAGGCCGTCCAGGCTGCCCGCGCTGCGGATGCGGCCGTGGTCCCAGTCCAGGCTGTCGATGGTCAGCGTGGCGCGGTCCAGCAGCAGGCGCGCCGCGCCCAGGCGCACCCGCTGGTCGGCCACCAGCAGCTGCGTCGGCGCGGCCAGGCGCAGGTTGACGGTGCCGCGCTCTTCCAGCGTGCGGATGGTGCCGTTCCAGCCGTCCTTGCCCTTCCACGCGCCCTGCCCCGCCAGCGCCAGCTGCAATGGCCGCTTGTTCAGGCTGCCGGCCGCCTTGACGTCGAAGGTATGGTTGGCCTGGGTGCCGTCGAGCGTGGCGTCGAGCGTGCTCAGGCTGGCCTGCGGGCCGCGGTAGTCGCGCGCGGCCAGCTGCACCGAGAGCGGGCCGTCCAGGCCGCCGCGCACCTCGGCGCGGCCGCTGGCGCTGGCCACCTTGTGCGGGCCCACTTCCAGCGCCTGCGCGTTGTAGTCGGCCACCACTTCGGGTTTCTTCAGCGTGCCGGTGATGGTGGCGTCGAGCTTGAGCTTGCCGGCCACGCCAAACTTGAGCCGCTCCAGCTGCGGCGCATCGACCGCCAGCTTGAGCGCATCGCCGCGCGCGCCGAAGCTGCCGCGCAGGTTGGCCTGGTTGCCGGCCATGCTGAGCGAAGCCTCGCTCGGCAAGAGCCGCTCGTCGGCCAGGCGCACCTTGCCGCCGCCGGTCATCGGCAGGCCCGCGTATTCGCTCTCATGCACGGCGAAATCCAGCGCCACACCGAGTTCGGGCGCGATCTCGCCGGTCGCGGTGAAGTCCGCATTGATGCGGCCGGCGGCAACCTTGGCCAGGCGCGAGGGATCGAACGAGGCCAGCTTGCCCTTGAAGCTGAACGGCTGCTTGTCCTTCAGGCCGAGCTTGCCTTCCGCGGTCAGCAAACCCGGCCCCACCGCGGCGCGCAGCGTGGCCAGCGTGAGCGCCTCGGCATCGATGCTGGCATCGGCGAAAAGCTTGAGCGGCCCGCCCGACAGGTCCAGCGCCACGCTTTGCCGGCCCGGCTCCATCCGCACCACCACCGGGCCGGACAGGCTGGCGCTGGTCAGCGAGCCATGCAGCGCGGCCGGGTCCAGCTTGCGCACGTCCAGGTCGAAACCGCCACGGCCGCCGCGCAGCGAACCGCCGCCGGAGATCTCGGCCTTGCCGGCCAGCGCCACGCGCAGGTCCGAGACGGCCTGTGCCATCTCGCTCAGCTCGACATGGGCGCGCACCGACTGCACCGGCAGCCGCTCCTTGTCCAGCGGACCGGCTTCCAGGTTGCTGATCTCGATGTCGCCGGCGACAGCCAGCGGTGCGGGCGCAGGCGCGGCCGCAGGGGCGGATGCGGAGACCCCCGATGCCGCCGGGGGGGGCGATGCCGACACGGCGCTGGCCGCCTGCGCGCCGGCAGCCGCCGCCACGCCGCCCACCGGCCGCAGCTCGGCATGCACGGTCAGGTTGGCCTGTGGCGCCGACGGGCTGAACAGGCGCGGGTTGATGCGATCGCCATCGACCAGCAGGTGCGTGAACGGCACCTTGCCGAACGGCGTCAGTTCGGCGCCTGCGCGCAGGTGGATGCGGTCGCCGCTGGCCTGCAGCTCGGCTCGCAGCGCGTCCAGGTTGCCCTTGGCGGTGGCATTGACGGCAAAGGCCTCATCCTGCCAGCTGCTTTCCAGCAAGGCTTCGGCGCTGAGCGCGAACGGGGCGCGTGCGCCCAGCTGGGCGTTGGCTGCCAGCTTGCCGTATGGTGTTTCCAGCTTGTCCACGCTGACGCGGTGGCGCTGGCCGTCGCTGTGCAGCGCGCCGGCCAGGTTGCTGAACACCATCGGCTCGGCCGTGGGCGCCGTGCCCTGCAGCAGCGACAGCCGCTCAAGCGTCAGCGAATCGACATCGATGGCCAGCGGCAGTTCGAGCGAGGTGGGCTTCTGCATCGGCTCGGTGCTCGGCTCGGACGGGCCGAGCTTCACTTCGGCCTTGCCAATGCGCAGCCATTGCACGTGCAGGCGCCGCGCCTGCCAGCCGAGCACCCAGTTGCCATCCACGCGGTCCACCGCCACGCGCGTCTGGCCGCTGGCGAACACCACGTCGCGCAGGCGCAGGCCGTGCGCCACGGTGCCGCCTTCCAGCCGGCCGCTGAGCATGCCGGCCGACAGCCGCGTGGCCAGCGTCCACAGGTGGCGGGTGCCGGTCTCGGTGCGCAGCGCCGCCACGCCCGCCGCCGCCAGCGCCACCATCAGCAGCAGCAGGATGCCGACCAGCCAGGCCAGCACGCGCCACAGCCGCCGCCGCTTGCGCGGCGCGGGCGGGATCGGGGTCCGGGCCGAATCGCCGCCGGGCACCGAAGGCAGATCGTGGGCGCTCATGCCGGCATCCGGGTCAGGCGTGAAATACAAGGGTGCCGCATCAGAACGCCACCCCCAGCGAGATATGCGGGCGGAACTGCTGCTCCTGGATGCCGTAGCCCACGTCCAGCTGCAGCGGGCCCACCGGCGTGCGCCAGCGCACGCCGACGCCCACGCCGTTGTAGATGGTCACGCCGCGCAGGTTGTCGGCGGCGGTGCCGAGATCCCAGAACACCGCCACGCCCCAGTCCGGCTTGAACCAGTACTGGTACTCCAGGCTGCCGGTGCCCAGGTACTTGGCCGGCAAGATGCTGGAGCCGCTGGGCGTGCCGATCGACTGGTAGGTGTAGCCCCGAATCGAATCGGTGCCGCCGGCGCGGAAGCGCAGCGTGGCCGGGATCTGGCTGGAGCTGTCGCCGGTCAGGTCGGCACCGAGTTCCAGCCGTGCCACCACCAGGTCGCGCTTGCCCACCGGTATGTACTGGCGGATACGGCCGTACAGCCGCAGGAATGTGGCATCGCTGAGGAATCCCCTGGCGGCCACGCCGATCTGGGTGCTGATCACGTTGCCGCGGCGCGGGAACACGGGATTGTCGACGTCGCGCCGCGTCCAGGCAAAGGCCGGCACCAGCGCCTTGCTGATCTGGGCGGCCTGGCCCTCCGGCAGCAGCTTGTCGTAGTAGAAATCCAGCGACGTCGTCACGTCGTACTTCTCGCGCGAGCGCGAGCGCTTCAGGCCCGCGCGCAGGCTGGTGGTGTCGGTGTTCTCGATGTCGATGGTGCGCTCGTAGCTGCTGTACACGCTGTTGCGGTAGTTGCCCCTGTCCGGCGGCATCGCGGCCTCGGCGAACAGATAGGAGCGCTTCTGCTCCAGCCGCGCCTGCGAGTCGAAGGTCCAGGCGCGGTTGAACAGGTTGTAGTACGAATAGCGGCCTTCGATCTGCGCGCCGGTGTCGGTGGTAAAGCCCACGCCGCTGTTGAGCCGGTGCGCCGGATATTCGCGCACGCGCACCGAGACCGGCGCGGTCACCACGCCGTCTGCCGCCTTGTCGGCGTCCGGGGGCGGTTCCAGGTCGACCTGCACGTTGGAGAAGTACGGCTGGTTCTGGATCGCGCGCTGCAACTCGAGCAGCCGCTCCACGCGGTACGGCTCGCCCTCGTTCAGCGGGTTGACGTTGTAGATGATCTGTTGCGGATAGCGGCGCGTGCCGGTCACCTTCAGCGGCCCCAGCAGGTAGGCCGGGCCGCTGGCGTAATGCGCGGACAGGTCCGCGCGCTGGTCGTCCGGCTCCACGCGCGCCTGCGACGCGGCCAGGCGCGCGCCGTAGTAATTGTGGCTCTGCAGCGTGACCAGCGCGTCCTCCTTGGCCTTGTCCCAGTCGCCCTGCCGGAACGGCTCGCCCACCGGCAGTCCCCACTTGGCCTGCAGCTCGGCCACCTGTTCGGGCGAACGCGTGGCCGCCGGGCCCGTCACCTGGACGTCGACATTGCGGATCAGCGTGCGCGCGCCGGGGTCGACCATCACGTGGACCACGCGCTTGTCGCCCTCGCCTTCCACGCGGGTGGTGGTGGTCGGGTCGAAGTAGCCCTCGGTTGAGGTGAACGCCCGCACCTGCTCGCCGACGGTCTCGATCATATAGTCGAGCTGGTCCGGCGAAAGGTCGGCGCGGTCCTGGTAGCGTGCCAGGTCCAGATGCTCTTCCAGCATCTCGCGGATCGGCTTGGGCGCCTCGACTTCGACCTTGTAGGCGGCGCGCGCCGGGGCGGCCGCCAGCGCCAGCACCGCGCCCAGCGCGGCCAGTACGCGAACGGCCACGCGCGCGCGGCCAGCGGAGTCAGCGGTAATAGCGGTGTCTTGCGGCATCGCCGATTGTCCACACATACAAAGTCGGTATTTGACCACACCCGGCCTTATGCCCGGAACTTTCCGGCGCCTTGTACCCGGCCCGGATGCATTCCGGGGGGCCGATACTGTAAAATCGTGGCCCACTGTACCCATCTGGCGCCCGCGCGGGCGCATCACGGTTGAACATGGCCATCTACGAATCCGATATCACCCAGTTCCTGAAGCAGCTCAAGCAAGAGCGCCCGACGCTGGAGGCCGAACAGCGCGACGGCCGTGCCCTGCTGTGGGACAAGTCGCCGATCGACCTGGAAGAGCGCGCCCGCGCCGAAGCGTCGCGCGTGGCGCAGAAGCCATACGTCTACGCGCAGGACAACTGATTTCCCGCCGCCCCCGCGAGCGCACGCCGCCCATGAGCGCAGGCGACCAGGACAAGCTGCCGCTGCCCGTCGAGCTGCCTGCCGTGGCCCCGGCCGTTGCAGCCGGCCCTGCCGGCCCCGCCGACATGGTCGACGGGATGGCCTTCGCGCGCCTGTACGGCGAGCCGCTGTTCAAGCTGCCGCAGGACCTGTACATCCCGCCGGACGCGCTCGAGATCTTCCTGGAAGCCTTCGAGGGCCCGCTGGACCTGCTGCTGTACCTGATCCGCAAGCAGAACTTCAATGTCCTCGACATCCCGATGTCGCAGGTCACGCGGCAGTACCTGTCCTACATCGAGCAGATCCGCAAGACCAACCTCGAGCTGGCCGCCGAATACCTGCTGATGGCGGCCATGCTGATCGAGATCAAGTCGCGCATGCTGCTGCCGGTCAAGAAGGCCGACAGCGACGATGAGGCCGAGGACCCGCGCGCCGAGCTGGTGCGCCGCCTGCTGGAGTACGAGCAGATGAAGCTGGCCGCGCAGCGCCTGGACACGGTGCCGCAGCTGGGCCGCGACTTCCTGCGCTCGCAGGTCTATATCGAGCAGAGCCTGGCGCCGCGCTTCCCGGAAGTGGAGACGATCGACCTGCAGGCCGCCTGGGCCGATGTGCTCAAGCGCGCCAAGCTCAACCAGCACCACAAGATCTCGCGCGAGGAACTGTCGGTGCGCGAGCACATGAGCCAGATCCTGCGCCGCTTGCAACACGCGCGCTTCATGGAATTCTCCGAGCTGTTCGAGGACGCGGTGCGCTCCGGCAAGGGCGTGCCGGTGGTGGTGGTGAACTTTATCGCCATGCTGGAGCTGTCGCGCGAAGCGCTGGTGGAGATCACCCAGGCCGAACCGTTCGCCCCAATTTATGTGCGATTGGCGTACAGCCCGACCTGACCCACCCGCGCTGCGGGGTCCGGCCCCGTCCCAACATGTTCTACAATCCGCCGACAGCCGGCCCAATGGCCCACGGTGCAGGCCCCGAAGGCAAGTGCCCGAAGGCCCCGCGCCCGACAGAAGGCCGAGACCGGTAGTCCATGTGCCGCCCCTCGACGGACCGGCGCCCGGGTCACACCTACCACGACCAGCACACCAAGGCAGATGAAAGTCATTTCCTCCATCCAAGAGCTGCGCGACCAACTGCGCGGCCAGAACCGCGCTGCCTTCGTGCCCACCATGGGCAACCTGCACGAAGGCCACCTGTCGCTGATGCGCCTGGCGCGCCAGCACGGCGACCCGGTGGTGGCATCGATCTTCGTGAACCGCCTGCAGTTCGGCCCGAACGAGGATTTCGACAAGTACCCGCGCACGCTGCAGGACGATATCGAGAAACTGCAGAAGGAAGGCGTCTACGTGCTGTTCGCGCCGTCCGAGCGCGATATGTACCCCGAACCGCAGGAATACCGCGTCGAGCCGCCGCATGACCTGGGCGACATCCTGGAAGGCGAGTTCCGCCCCGGCTTCTTCAAGGGCGTGTGCACGGTGGTGATGAAGCTGTTCTCGTGCGCGCAGCCGCGCGTGGCGGTGTTCGGCAAGAAGGACTACCAGCAGCTGATGATCGTGCGCCGCATGGTGCAGCAGTTTGCCCTGCCGATCGACATCATCCCCGCCGAGACCATCCGTGCCGAAGACGGCCTGGCGCTGTCGTCGCGCAACCGCTACCTGAGCCCCGACGAGCGCGCCGAGGCGCCGGTGCTGTACCGCACGCTGCATGACGTGCGCGACACCGTGCTGGGCAGCGACCGCGCTTCGGCCGACCTGCTTGCGGTCGAGGCGAATGCGAAGGAATCGCTGGCCAGGCGCGGCTGGAAGCCGGACTACGTGTCGATCCGCAAGCGCGTCGACCTGCAGGCGCCGACGCGCGAGGAATTCCTCGCCGGCGAGCCGCTGGTAATCCTGACTGCCGCCAAGCTGGGCGCGACCCGGCTGATCGATAACCTGGAAATCTGAGCGGCAGCGCCGCACCAGGCAAAAAAAGCAGGCCGGCGGCCTGCTTTTTTTCATGCCCGGCGCATGCCGGATCGCTGTGCGGCCTTCACCACATGCCGCTGATGACCCCGCCGCCGCTTCCACCAGATCAGCACGCCGGTCACGGCAAACGCCAGCGGCGCCAGCCCGAACAGCGTGATAAACACCCGCCCCGGCAGCCCGAAGGCCTCGCCGGTATGGAGCGGAAACAGCCAGTTCAGCAGCGTGTCGCCCGCCGGCGCCTGCCGCGGATCACGCATGCCCAGCGGCTTGCCGCTCCAGGCATCGAGCCACAGCCGCGTGGCACCGGTATCCTTGCGCACCTCGCCGGGCTGGCGCAGCCGAATCTCGAACGCGTCGCCCGGCTTGCGCGGGAAGCTGATGCGGGTCACCTGCGCTTGCGGGTACCGGGCCTGCGCCGCCGCCATGATCTCGCCCGCGCCCAGCGGCCGGGCCCCGGCCGGCGCCGGTGCCGAGACGTGCTTCACCGGCGGCGTCACGGTCATCACGCCCGCCACCATCGGTGTCACCCACTTCGGCAGGTTCAGGTACCAGCCCGAAAAGGCGATGATGGCCAGCACCGGCGCGGCCAGGATGCCGCCCGCGCGATGCAGCGAATAGTTGAAGCGCGACCATGAGCCGCCGTGCGTGATGCGGAACGCCTGCACCACCGAGCGCAGCTTCATCCTGGGCCACCACACCGCCACGCCCACCAGCGTGGTCAGCAACAGCAGCATGCCGGCCACGCCGGTGATGGTCTTGCCGGTGTCGCCTGACAGCAGGTAGCGATGCAGGTGAAACAGCGTGGGCAGCAACAGGCGGCGCGACAGGCCCGCCTCGCCCCAGACCCGCTCGCCCTTCACCGCAAGCGTGACCGGATCGACCATCACCTGGCGCGAGCGGCCCGGCACCACGCCGTCGGGCCCCTTGACCGGGTACCAGGCGATAAAGACGCCGTCGGCATGGACGGGCAGCATCAGCAGGTTGGGCTTGCCATAGGGGGGCGCAGCCAGCCGCTCGGTCACTGCCTGGACCGTGGCCGGCGACACCGGCTCCGTCATCGGCGCGGACGCCACCAGCAGGTCAGGGTTGAGCCAGGCATCCAGTTCCTCCCGCCAGGCAATGGTCATGCCGGTCAGCCCGAACAGGACGAACAGCAGGCCAAGGCTCAGGCCGATATACAGGTGCAGTTTGACGAGGGCGACGCGCAGGCGGCCGGTGACCATGTGGGGGCTGAAGTACGTTGAGCGGATGCTGCCATGCGTGGAATATGGCGCACAGGCCACCTCCACGCAGAATGCAAATGCGAAAGATTCGCGATTCTAGCAGGGGCCCCGCCAGGCGGCCGTGCCGCATGCGTCAGCGCCGCAGCGGCGCCAGCATCGCATCGAGGTCCAGGTGCGCGGTCATGGTGTCGGCAAGCCGCTCGATCGATGCTTCGCGCAATGCGTCGAGGTCCACCTCCTGGGCGCCGTCCAGCCCCGCCCAGCGCAGCAGCGCCTGGCAGCCGGCGGGCTCGTCGAACAGGCCATGGACATAGGTGGCCAGCACCTGGCCGTCGGCCGAGCGCGCGCCGTCGGGCCGCACCGTGCCGTCGCCGCGCTCGAGCCACAGGGCCGGCTGCTCCAGCCCCGCGCCCGTGGTGACGCCAAGGTGGATCTCATAGCCGCGCACCGGCGCATCGGCCTGATCCAGCGCCAGCCGGCCGCCGACCTGGCGCAGCTGCTTCTCTGCCGCCAGCGTGGTCTCGAAATCCAGCCAGCCCAGGCCCGCGCTGCTGCCGGCCGGGCCTTCGCGGCCATCGGGATCGTGCACCTGCCGCCCCAGCATCTGCATGCCGCCGCAGATCCCGATCAGCTTGCCGCCGTAGCGCAGGTGCCGGGCCAGCGCCGCGTCCCAGCCATTGGCGCGGATGAAGTCCAGGTCGCCGCGCACGTTCTTGCTGCCGGGCAGCACCACCAGGTCCGCGGGCGGGATCGGCATGCCGGGCCCGACAAACTGCAGCTCCACCTGCGGGTGCGCGCGGAGCGCGTCGAAGTCGGTATGGTTGGCGATGCGCGGCAGCACCGGCACGATCACGCGCAGGCGCTGCGCCGGCGTGCCGGCCTTGTCCGCTTGCGCGCCGATGATGGCGTCCTCGGCATCGAGATGCAGGCCGTGCAGGAAGGGCAGCACGCCGAATACCGGTTTGCCGGTGCGCGCCACCAGCCAGTCCAGTCCCGGCTCCAGCAGGCCGACATCGCCGCGGAAGCGGTTGATGATGAAGCCGGTCACGCGCGCGCGTTCGCTCTCGGACAGGCAGTCGAGCGTGCCGACCAGGTGCGCAAACACGCCACCGCGGTCGATGTCCGCCACCAGCACCACCGGGCAGTCGACGCGCTCGGCAAAGCCCATGTTGGCGATGTCGCGCTCGCGCAGGTTGACCTCGGCCGGGCTGCCGGCGCCCTCCACCAGCACCACCTCATAGGCCTGCGCCAGGCGCGTGTGCGAAGCCAGCACGGCCTTCATCGCCTCGGGCTTGTAGGCATGGTAGGCGCGCGCATCCAGGTCCAGCCGCGCGCGGCCGTGGATGATCACCTGCGCGCCGGTGTCGCTGCTGGGCTTGAGCAGCACCGGGTTCATGTCGGTATGCGGTGCCAGCCGCGCGGCCTGTGCCTGCAGCGCCTGCGCGCGGCCGATCTCGCCGCCGTCGGCGGTGACCGCGCTGTTCAGCGCCATGTTTTGCGGCTTGAATGGCACCACGTGCGTGCCGGCACGCGCCAGCACCCGGCACAGGCCGGCCACGATGGTGCTCTTGCCGGCATCGGAAGTCGTGCCCTGGACCATCAGCGTGCCGCGCAGGGCACCCGGCGGCAGGGATTGCGAGGAGTCGGTCTGCATTGGCGGATTATCGCACCGGTGCCTGCAACACCCCCCGTGCGATGCCCGGATGCGGCGGCTACAATACGCGGATGGAAACCCCGGCCATCGCACCCGCCTCCGCCCCCGACACCGCCACCCAGCCGCGTGCCGCCGGCGGACACGGTAACCGCCAGCTCACCCTGGTGCTGGGCGGCGCGCGTTCCGGCAAAAGCCATTACGCCGAACAGCTCGCCACCGACCATGCCACCATCACCGGCGGCCCGGTCACCTACATCGCCACCGCGCACCAGGACCTGGCGCACGCCGACCAGGAGCTCGAGGTCCGCATCGCCCTGCACCGCGCCCGCCGCCCGGCCGACTGGCGCCTGGTGGAAGAGCCGGTGCACCTGGCCGATGCGCTCTACGCCAACGCGCGCCACGACGGCTGCATCCTGGTGGATTGCATGACGCTGTGGATGAACAACCTGATCTTCCCCGACGGCCGCGCGTATCCCGAGCATGGCGTGATCACGCCGCCGGATGCCTTCACCGAGGAAATCGAAGCGCTGCTCACGGCGCTGCCGACGCTGCCGGGCCATGTGATCCTGGTCTCGAACGAGATCGGCTTCGGCGTGATCCCGATGGGCGCCATCACCCGCTTCTATGTCGATGAACTGGGCCGCCTGAACCAGAAGCTGGCCGCCGCCGCCGACTGCGTGCGGCTGATGGTGGCAGGCATTCCGGTTGCGGTGAAGGGCGCCGATCCCACATGCTGATGCTGGCCTGGCCGGCATGCGTGGCAGCGGCACTGACGGGCGTTCTGCTGGACCTCTGGCTGGGCGAGCCGCGCCGCTGGCATCCGCTGGTGGGCTTCGGCCGCATCGCTGCCGCGTTTGAGCGGCGGCTCAACCCTGCGCCGCACCGCGGTGCGCCCTGGCGCCAGCGCCTTGCCGGTCTCGCCGGCTGGTGTGTGCTGGTGCTGGTGCCGGCAACGCTCGCATGGTGGCTGGTCGACGCTGCGGCCGGCCTGCATCCTGTTGCCGCCCTGGCGCTGCATGCGGTGGCACTGTACGCCGCACTCGGCGCGCGCAGCCTGCACCAGCATATCGCCCCGATCGCCGCCGCCCTTGCCGCGGCAGACCTGCCCGCCGCGCGCACGCTGACCGCGCGCATCGTCTCGCGCGACACCACCGATGCCGATGCTGAAGCACTGGCCCGTGCCGCCTGCGAGTCGGCGCTGGAAAACGGCAACGACGCGGTCTTCGGCGCGCTGTTCTGGTTCCTGGTCGGCGGCGCGCCCGCCGTGATCGTGTTCCGGCTGGCCAATACGCTCGATGCGATGTGGGGCTACCGTACGCCGCGGCTGCTGTATTTCGGCTGGGCCGCGGCGCGCATCGACGACGGGCTCAACCTCGTGCCCGCGCGCCTGACCGCGCTGTCCTATGCGCTGCTCGGCGCCACCGCGCAGGCGTTGCATTGCTGGCGCACGCAGGCGCCGGCATGGTCAAGTCCCAATGCCGGCCCCGTGATGGCCGCGGGCGCCGGTGCGGTGGGCGTGCGACTCGGCGGCCCGGCGCGCTATCACGGCGAGATCGAGCAACGCCCGCCGCTGGGCGCCGGCCCCGCGCCGCAAGCCGCGCACGTGACGGCCTGCCTGCGGCTGGTCGAGCGCACCTTGTGGCTGTGGCTGGCGCTGGCAGGCGCCAGCGCGCTGGCCGTCCTTGCGCTTGCCACGCCGGCATGAGCAGCGCCCTGCCCCCGATCCGCCACGGCGGCGACCTGCTTGCCGCGGTGCGCCGCTACGGCCGCCCCGCCGGCGACTGGCTCGACCTGTCCACCGGCATCAATCCCGACGGCTATCCGGTGCCGGCGCTGCCTGCGCAAGCGTGGCAACGGCTGCCGCAGGATGACGACGGACTGGCCGAGCTGGCCGCACAGGCCTGCGGCGCGCCGCGGGCCTTGCCCGTCGCCGGCTCGCAGGCCGCCATCCGCACGCTGCCGGGTCTGCTGCGCCCGGGCCGCGTGGGCATCGCCGCGCTCGGCTACAGCGAATACGCGCCGGCCTTCGCTGCCGCGGGCCATGCGGTGGCGCCGCTGGATGAAGCGGCTTTCGCGCAGGCGGCGCTGGCCGACGAGCTCGACCATCTCGTCGTCGTCAACCCGAACAACCCGACCGGCCGCATGCTGCCCGCCGCAACGCTGCTGCGCTGGCACGCGAAGCTGGCGGCGCGCGGCGGCACGCTGCTGGTCGATGAAGCCTTTATCGACTGCCTGCCCGATGGCTCGGTGGCCGCGCACAGCGGCAAGGCCGGCCTGGTGGTGCTGCGCTCGATCGGCAAGTTCTATGGCCTGGCCGGCATCCGCTGCGGCTTCGTGCTGGCGCAGCCGGCACTGCTGGACGCGCTGCGCGAGCGCCTGGGCCACTGGACCGTATCGGGCCCGGCACGCGAGGTCGCGCGGCATGCGCTGGCCGACCACGGCTGGCGGGATGCCACCCGCGCGCGGCTGCAAGCATGCGGGGCGAAGCTGGCCGCGCTGCTGGACCGCCATGGCCTGGCGCCGGTGATGCATCCGCTGTTCTGCTGGGTGCCGCATGGCGACGCCGCACGGCTGCAGCACGGGCTCGCGCAACATGGCGTCTGGACCCGCTGCTTCGACGCCGCCGGCGGCTGCCCGCCGAGCCTGCGCCTGGGCCTGCCGCCGGACCAGCCGCACGCCTGGCAGCGGCTGGACGCGGCACTGGCCGCGGTCACTGCCTGAACCACTTTCCCCGATTCCATGCTGAACCGCCTGACGCCCGTTATCGCTTCCACGCTGCTGCTGGCAGCCCTGCCTGCCGCCGCCACGGTGTCTGCCGTCGACGACGCTGGCCAGACGGTGACACTGCCGCAGCCCGCGCGCCGCGTGATCTCGCTGGCGCCGCACGTCACCGAGATGATCTTCGCGGCCGGCGGCGGCGACCGCATCGTCGGCACGGTCAGCTACAGTGACTACCCGCCGCAGGCGCGCGAGATCGCGCGCGTGGGCGACAACAAGGCGCTGGACCTGGAGCGCATCGTCGCGCTCAAGCCGGACCTGATCGTGGTCTGGCGCCACGGCAATGCGCAGAAGCAGACCGACCGTCTGCGCGCGCTCGGCATCCCGTTGTTCTACAGCGAGCCGCGCAGGCTGGCCGCGATCCCGGAGAACATGGAGAAGCTCGGCACGTTGCTGGGCACCGAAGCCACCGCGCGGCGCGCTGCCGACGGCTTCCGCCAGCAGGTGGAGGCGCTACGCAAGACTTACGCGGCCCGCCCGCCGGTGACGGTGTTCTACCAGGTCTGGCAGCAGCCGCTGATGACGCTCAACGGCCAGCACCTGGTCAGCGACATGCTGGCGCTGTGCGGCGGGCGCAACCTGTTCGCGGCCGAGACGCCGCTGGTGCCGACGGTATCGGTCGAAGCGGTGATCGCGGGCAACCCGGAGGCGATGCTGACGGCGGGCATGGGCGCCACGCGCTCGGATCAGCCGCTGCCGGATTTCGAGATGTGGCGGCGCTGGAAGCAGGTCACGGCGGTGGCGCGCAACAACCTGTTCGTGATCGACGGCGACCTGGTCAACCGCGCCGGTCCGCGCGTGGCGCAAGGCGCCGAGCTGATCTGCAAGGACCTCGACACGGCGCGCAAGCGCCGGCCCGCACGCTGATCAGGCGGCGCGGTTCCACCAGCCGAGCCGGACCTCTCCCGGCCCCAGCGTGAAGCCACAACTGGCCCCGAAGCCCAACGCCCAGTTGACCGTCGTCGCCAGCGGCACGCCCAGCCAGTGCGCGGCCAGCATGCGCATCGGGCCGGCATGGCCGACCACCCAGAGACATTCAGCGCCATCCGTGGCAAGCGTTCCCGCCCAGCCGGCAACCCGCGCCATCGCCTGCGCCGGCGCTTCGCCGCCATGCGGGCGCGCGTGCAGCAGGTCGGCCGCCCACTGGTCGAGCGCGGCGCGGTCGATGGCATCCCAGGCCACGCCCTCCCAGCTGCCGAAATCGATCTCGCGCAGCCGGGGTTCGGTATCGATGGCCGGCGCGCCGCCCGGCAGCGCCTGCACCAGCGCCTGCGCGGTGCCAAGCGCGCGCGCCAGCGGGCTGGCGACAATGCGATCAGGCGTGGGCAGGCCCGCGGCGATCCGCGCGGCTGCGGGCGCCAGCGGCGCCACCAGCGGCAGGTCGAGGCAGCCATAGCAGGTGCCCGCCGGCACCTGCGGCTGCGCATGGCGGATCAGGACCACATCCATGCCGCGGCCACCAGGTAGAGCAGGATCTCGGCGCACTGCTGGGCCATGCCCAGGCAGTCGCCGGTATAGCCGCCGATGCGGCGCACGAAGTAGCGGCCGAGCAGCAGGCGCAGCCCCAGCAGCGCGACCACTGACGCCGCGCAGAACCACGGCGACACCAGCCACAGCGGCACCAGCCCGCACAGCAGCGCGAACGCCAGCCCCGCGCCGGCCAGCTTCTGCGCCACCGGCTTGGCCTTGCCTTGCGCGCGCACGTAGGTCAGCGTGGCCAGATAGCTGACCGCCATCGCGCGGCTGGCGGCATGCGCGGCGACGATCACCGCCAGCAGCACCATCAACCCGCCGCGCCCGGCAATCGCCACCAGCAACTGCCACTTGAGCAGCAACGCCACCACCAGCGCGATCGCACCGAACGCGCCGATGCGCGAGTCATGCATGATGCGCAGCACGTCCTCGCGCTGCCACGCGCCGCCGAAGGCATCGACGCAATCGGCCAGGCCGTCTTCATGGAAGGCGCCGGTCAGCAGCAACGTGGCAGCCATGCCCAGCAGCACGGCCACGCCGGGCGGCCACCACAGCATCGCGCCCCAGGTGACCAGCGCGCCCACGCCACCCACCAGCAGCCCGACCAGCGGGAAGTAGCGCGCGGCGGCGTGCAGGTAATGCGGTTCGAATCCGGCCCAGCGCGCCAGCCAGCCCGGCAGCGGCACGCGCGTGAAGTAGCCCAGCGCCGTCAGGAAATAGCGCAGCTCGCCGGCCACGCCGGCGGGGCCAGCTTGTGCAGGCACCGGGTCGGACGGCACGCTCATGGCGAGGCGGTGCTGACGCCGGCGCCGCTGAAGGTCGCCATTTCGTTCAGGAATGCCGCCGCCGAGGCCAGCAACGGCCACGCCAGCGCGGCGCCCGTGCCCTCGCCCAGGCGCAGGTCCAGCGCCAGCAGCGGCGCGGCGCCGAACTGGTCCAGCAGCGCACGGTGGCCGCGCTCATGCGAGCAGTGCGTGAACACGCAGTACTGCAGCACATTGGGGTCCAGGCGCTGCGCCACCAGCAGCGCAGCCGTGGCGATAAAGCCATCGACCAGGATCACCATGCGGCTCGCGGCGGCGGCCAGGAAGGCGCCCGCCATCATCGCGATCTCGAAGCCGCCGAAGGTGGCCAGCACGTCCAGCGGCGCCTGCGCATCGGCATGCAGCGCCAGCGCGCGCTCCAGCACCTCGCGCTTGCGCGCGAGGCCGGCATCGTCCAGCCCGGTGCCGCGCCCGATGCAGTCTGCCAGCGGCAGGCCGGTCAGCCGCTGCATCAGGCAGGCGGCCGCTGAAGTGTTGGCAATGCCCATCTCGCCGAAGCCGATCACGTTGCATCCCTGCTGCGCATGGCGCAGCACGCGCGCCATGCCCGCGGTCATCGCCGCGGCGGCCTGCTCCGGCGTCATCGCGGGTTCGACGGCGAAGTTGCGGGTGCCGTCGGCAATGCGGCAGTTGACCAGGCCCGGTGCCGCCGGCAGCGGCGCGCGCACGCCCGCGTCGACGATCTCCAGCGCAATGCCGTGCTGGCGCGAGAACACATTGATCGCCGCGCCGCCGGCCAGGAAGTTCTGCACCATCTGCGCGGTGACCTCGGCCGGATAGGCGCTGACACCGGCGTCGGCCACACCGTGGTCGGCGGCAAACACGATCACCGTCGGGCGCTGCAACACCGGCCGCGCCGTGCCGAGGATCAGGCCCAGCTGCAAGGCCAGCGATTCCAGCCGGCCCAGTGCGCCGAGCGGCTTGGTCTTGTCGTCGATGGCGGCCTGCAGCTCGGGGCGCAGGGCATCGTCGAGGGGAGTGATTTCCGGAAACTGCATGATGCGTTGACCTTGTATTCAAAAACGATGCGGCTACATCTCGACGCCGCGCTGCGCCTTGATGCCCTGCTGGAAGGCATGCTTGACCGGCGTCATGTCGGTGACGGTGTCGGCCGTCTCCACCAGCGCCGGCGGCGCGCCACGGCCGGTGATGACCACGTGCTGCATCGGCGGGCGCGCGCGCAGGTCGGCAATGACCTGCTCCACATCAAGATAGTGCAGCTTGAGCGCGATGTTCAGCTCATCGAACAGCACCAGGCCGATGCCGGGGTCGCGCAGCATGCCGCGCGCCACTTCCCAGGCAGCCTCGGCCTTGGCCACGTCGCGGGCGCGGTCCTGCGTTTCCCAGGTATAGCCCTCGCCCATCACGTGGAAGGCGCACTCGTCCGGGAAGCGGCGCAGGAACATCTCTTCGCCGGCGGGCTGCGCGCCCTTGATGAACTGGACCACGCCGGTGCGCATGCCGTGGCCAAGCGCGCGCACCACCATGCCAAAGCCCGAGCTGGACTTGCCCTTGCCGTTGCCGGTGGTGATGACAATCACGCCGCGCTCATCCTGCGCGGCGGCAATCCTGGCGTCGACGATTTCTTTCTTGCGCTCCATGCGCGCCTTGTGGCGGGCATCGCGGTCCGGGTCTTCTGCAGGCGGGTTCTGGGTATCAGTCATGACGTGTGTGGGGTATGGGTGGGGCGGCGCCGTCGGGAATCAGCGCAGTATGCGCGCCGTCGGTGACGCTGACGATGGCGGTGCGCAGCGCGCGCGAGCAGTGTTCAGGGGTCAGCACCCGGGCGGCAGTGCCATGCAGCGTAGTGCCGTCTTCGGCCATCAGCAGGGCGTGGGTGGCGTAGCGCAGCGCCAGCGTCAGGTCGTGCAGGATCACCACGATGGCATGGCGCCCGGCCCGGGCCAGCGCGGCCAGCTGTTCCAGAACCAGGATCTGGTGGCGCAGGTCCAGGTGCGAGACCGGTTCGTCCAGCAGCAGCAGCGGCGCCTGCTGCGCCAGCGCCGCGGCCAGCGAGGCGCGCTGGCGCTCGCCGCCGGACAGGGTCAGCACATCGCGCGCGGCCAGCGCTTCAATATCCATCGCTCGGATCACTTCCTGCACGATGCGGTCATCCTCGCGCCCGGTCCAGCCCCAGCCGGACAGGTGCGGATGCCGCCCCACGCGCACGGCATCCTGCACCGACATCGAGAAGGTGTCATGCACGGCCTGCGGCAGGTAGGCGCGCTGGCGCGCCAGCACCGCCGGCGCGATCTGCGCCGCCGCGGCGCCGTCGATCTCCGCGCTGCCGCCGTCGGCGTGGCGCAGCCCGGCCAGCACCGTCATCAGCGTGGACTTGCCAGCACCGTTGGGCCCGGCAATGCACCATAGCTGCCCCGCGCCGATGGTCATCGTCAGGCGCTCCACCAGCACGCGCTGGCCGGTGCGCAGCTTCACATCGCGCAGCACGAGCTGCGGACAGGCAGTGAGCGGATGGGACCAGTGCGGGGCCTGGCTCATCGCGGCCTCCGCAGCAGCAGGTAGAGGAAGGTCGGCACGCCCAGCAGCCCGGTGATCACGCCCACCGGCAGCTGCGCGGGCGCGACCACGGTGCGTGCGATCAGGTCGGCGGCCATCAGCAGCGCGCCGCCCAGCAGCGTGGCGGCCGGCAGCAGCAGGCGCTGGTCGTTGCCCCAGGCGAGGCGCACCAGATGCGGCACCACCAGCCCGACAAAGCCGATCGAGCCGGCCGTGGTAATGGCAGCGGCAATGCACAGCGACGCCAGCAGGAAGGTGGCCAGCCGCACGCGGCCCACGCGCACGCCCAGCGACTGCGCCACGGTCTCGCCCAGCAGCATCACGTTGAGCGCGCGCGCCATCGGCATGGCCAGCAGCAGCGCCACCACCAGCATGGCCAGCGCGCCGCCGTAGGCGGCGGTGCCGCCCAGGTCGCCGGTCAGCCAGAACAGCATGCCGCGCAGGCGCGACTCCGGCGCAATGGAGAGGATCAGGGTAATGAGCGCGCCCCAGCCCGCGGCCAGGATCACGCCGGTCAGCAACAGCCGGGCGCCCGCCTCGCGGTGGCCGCCCTGCACCTGCGGATGCAGCAGGTCGCGCCGCGCCAGCGACGCCACCAGCACCATCGCCGCCAGTGCACCGGCGGCGGCGGCGGCCTGAACGCCCCACCACGGGGCCAGCAGCAGCATGGCCAGCAGCGCGGCAGTGGAGGCGCCGCCCGACACGCCCAGCACATAGGGCTCGGCCAGCGGGTTACGCAGCAGCACCTGCATCAGCGCGCCGGACAGGGCCAGCAGCCCGCCGCAGGCAAACGCCGCTGCCGCGCGCGGCAGCCGCAGTTCGCGCACGATCGCTGCGGGGGTGCCGGTGTCGGCACTGCTGAGCGCAAGCCAGAGCTCGCGCGCATCGAGCGGCACGCTGCCCAGCGCCAGCGACAACGCGAACGCCAGCAGCGCCGCGAGCGCCAGCACCAGCCAGATCGCCAGGGCGCGCCGGAACTCAGACATGGCGCGCCCGTGCGCTCATCGCTGGCGCCAGCCCAGCGTGATGAAGCCCGCGCGCCCCTGCGTGTTGTAGGGGTAGGCGAGCTGGTAATCCTTGTCGAACAGGTTTTCGACGCGGGCGGCGATGAACCATTGCTTGTCGATGTTGTAGCGGGCGTTCAGGTTGACGATACCGTATCCGCCCAGCCGGCGCGAGCCGGCATCCATGCGCGACGACGACACCAGCCATTCGCCGCCGAAGCGCCAGTTGCCGAAGTCGCGGCCCACGTCGAGCGCGGCATGGCGGCGCGCTCGGCGCAGCAGCTGGGTGTTGGTCTGCTCGTCGACCGGGTTCTGGAAGGTCACGCTGGCGCCGAAGTCGGTGCCATACACGGTGGCGCGCCACGAAGCCTCGATGCCCTGCACCTTGGCCTTGTTGACGTTCTGCGCCAGGAACATGCCGCTGGGCTGCTGCGCCGCCACGATCAGGTCGTCGTAGCGCGTCTCGAAGGCGGTCACGCGCAGCAGGCCGGCGCTGGCGGTGGCGTACTGCACGCCGGCCTCGACCGACTTGGCACGTTCGGGCTGCAGGTTCGGCTGGCCGAAGTTGGGGAAGTACAGCTCGTTGAAGGTTGGCGCGCGGAAGGCATTGCTGACGCTGGCGATCAGCTTGAGCGCATCGGTCACGTAGTAGCCGTAGCCGGCGCGGAAGCTGCCCTGATTGCCGAAGTCGGAATAATGGTCGTTGCGCGCGTTGAGCTGCAGCTGGTGCTTGCCGATGCGCCCGTCATAGCCGCCGAACACCGAGAACACATTGCGCGTGGGCGCGCCGTAGGCGCTGGAGTCGAGCGCCTGCTGCAGGTAGTCGGTGCCGAACAGCAGCGTGTGGTTGGCGGCCAGCGCATACTCGTTCTGCCAGTTGAACTGGCGGTTGCGGGTATTGAAGGTGCCGTTGGGCCTGCCGTTGAGGAAGGTGTCGCTGCGGTCCTCGCTCTGTGACAGCTTGAAATGGGTGGACCAGTCCGCCCCCACCTTGCCGTTGACGAAGGCCGACAGCGTGTACAGCTCGCTGTTGGTGCGGTTGTCGTCGGTCGGGCGGCCGAAGGCGCTGTCGAACGACAGCTTGCTCTTCGAGTAATAGCCGGTGAAGCCCGCGTCCCAGTTCGGCGCGAAGCGGTGCTTGACCTGGCCCGACACGCTCTGGTTCTCGTACGGGTTGTCGTTGGGATTGGCGCGCGGCGCCTGCTTCGTGTTGATCGACGAGAAGCCGTCGGTCTTGAACGCCGAGCCGGTCAGGTTGAACGAGGTATCGCCGATCTGGCCGCCATAGCCGACCGTGCCCTGGCGCGTGTTGTTGCTGCCGTATTCCACCTGCGCATTGGCCGCCGGCGCCTGGCCCGCGCCGCTCTTGGTGAATATCTGCACCACGCCGCCGATGGCGTCCGAGCCGTACAGCGCCGACACATTGCCGCGCACCACCTCGATGCGCTCGATCTGGTCGGGCAGGATATTGGCCAATTGCGCGGTGCCGCTGCTCGCGGACGATACCCGCACGCCGTCGATCAGGATCAGCGTCTGGTTGGAGTTGGCGCCGCGCATGAACAGCGTGGTGTTGGTGCCCATGCCGCCGTTGGCCGAGAACTCCACGCCGGCCTGGTTGCGCAGCAGCGTGCGCAGGTCGGGCGCCTGCGAATTGACGATGTCCTGCTGCGTCACCACCGTGGTGTGAGGCAGCGCCTCGGTAATGGCTTGCGCGGTACGGGTGGAGGTGACCACCACCGGCGCGAGCTGCGTGGTGCGGCTGTCGGTGCCGCTGTCGGCCGCCTGCGCGAACGAAGTGGCCGGAACCAGGGTGAACGAGGCAATGGCCGCCAGGATGGCGGGCACGGACGGACGCACCGCCGGGGTTGCCGGGCGGGTCGACCTGTGGAGCGATGAACGCATGATGCAGGACTGGATAGGAACGGCCGGGCCCGTTCCCCCGCGGACCATATGGCGATGAGGCGTGCCGCGCACGGGCGGCAGCCCGCGTTCAGGCCGGTATCCGGGCTGGCGACACTGGGCCGGCGCCTTCCCGAACCTGCGGTTCAGTGGCGTGTGGCCGGTCCTGCGGTGCGTGTGGCCGGGAATGGGATCCGGCCTTGCCAGCGGCGTTGCCGGCAGGCTGGCTGTCGGCTATGTCGGAGTCTGGCAGATGCGCACCGCGGTCGCTTACCGTTGCGGGGGCAGCACAGGTTGGCCTGTCCGGCGCGCAGCCGGCCTGGCTCCCTGTTTCCCGTTGAACTGCCCTTTCGCCAGGGACGAAAAGGGCGAGCACCTGGAACGTGCGCGAGTCTAGGGCGTTTCGCCCCCCGCGTCAACGCGGCTGCCAGTAGTGTTTTGTCACAACTCTGGTGGCGTTTTAGGTGCAGAAGCCTGCAACTTCCACGCGGGTCGCCAGTCACAAACCCTTTCCTCCGCATTGTGCAAGCCGGCGCATCGGCTAGAATCGCGATACCTGACACTTCTCCCATCATGACAGGCCCTATGCTCACCGAACTCGAACAACTGGCCGCCAAGATCGGGCGCGTGCTGCACCATGCGGACACCCTGGCGGCGGAGAACCAGCGGCTGCGCGACGAGATCGCCCGGCTGGAGGGCGAAGCCGCGCAGTTGCGCGGCGAGCGCGAGGCCATGGCAGCCGACCGCGAACTGCTCAATATCAAGATCGAGGAAGCGCAGCTGCGCATCCAGTCCATCCTTGACAAGCTGCCGACTGCCAGCGACACGCGCCAGCTCGACCTGCTCGGCGAAGAGGCTGCGGCGCAGGACGCCGAGCCGCACAAGGCCCCCGGAGAACACGCATGAGCAACAAGCAAGTCGAAGTCAATATCGCCGGCCAGCCCTACCGCTTCGCCATCGCGCCCGAGAACGAGGCCGCGCTGCTCGAAGCCGTGGCCCTGGTCGACACGCAAATGAACAAGCTGCGCAACGGCATCGCGGCCAAGGGCGTGGAGCGCGTGGCGGTCATGGCCGCCATCAGCATCGCCTCGGACCTGCTGTCGATGCAGCGCAAGCAGCAGGCCGAGGGCGCGATCCCGGTCGATGCCATCCGCGCGCGCATCCGCGAACTCAACGACCGCGCCGACGAGGCCCTGCGCCAATACGCGCACGTGGGCACCGGTACGCGCGGCTGAGCAATGAAAGGGGGATGTGCTGCGGATGCCGCGCTGCCGCGCAAAATGTAACGATACGCGCGAGTGGACTTGGTATGCCCTGCAACGCGGTGTATAGTGTAGCCAGACTGCACGAGGCACCATAGATGTGCAGCTACAGGCTAGGTTATCGCGCCCGGCCGCCGTTCTCATCCCATCCTAGTCAGAAACGGCAAACGTCTGACATCCCGCACGCGGATCCGGTTTTCCGGGCACGATGATGCGCCTGGAAAGTCAGACGTTTGACAGTTTCCCTGCCTGGTTCGTGAGGGTCATAAACTCCTTGAACCGATATGCATTGCATGGTGCGGGATCATGTCGCGTGGGCGAGCGCGTCGTCGCATTCATAGTCTGGGCCTGGCCTGGACTCCCTGAGTGGATGATGTACCCGAAATGCGACTTCCGCAGCCACTCTGAACCTCACTTGGGTTCAGGATGCCGACCCAGCGGCCAAGGCGGGGACCCCTTAAAAAGGCGGTGGTTTTCTGAACCATCGCCTTTTTTCTTGCCTGCGCGTCCGCGTGTACACCCTGTGCACGCGGCGCCCTGATCTGCTTCGATTCCTGAGCTGCGCCGTGAGCCCGAACCAGAACCAACGCGCCCGCCAGTACTGGCTGATGAAATCAGAACCGGATGAAGCCAGCATCGACGACCTGGCCCGGGAAGGCACGCTGCCCTGGACCGGCGTGCGCAACTACCAGGCGCGCAACTTCATGCGCGACACCATGCGGATCGGCGACGGCGTGCTGTTCTACCACTCGTCGTGCCCGGAGCCCGGCATTGCCGGCCTGGCCGAGGTCTGCTCAGTACCCTACCCCGACCCCACCCAGTTCGACCGCAAGAGCCCGTACTATGACGCCGCCTCCAAGGCTGACGCGCCGCGCTGGCTGCTGGTCGACGTGCGCTTCGAGCGCAAGAGCGCGCTGATCCCGCTGGCCGCCTTGCGCGAGCATGAGGAACTGGCCGACATGGTGGTGCTACGTCGCGGCAACCGGCTGTCGATCACGCCGGTGACACCGGCCGAATGGCGCTTCATCACCGGCAAGCTGATGCGCTGAACCCTGCCCGGCCGGCCCGGGCAAGGATGATCACAACAACCCTGAAGATACGATGCAGTTCGACAACCTGCCGGTGCTGGTCCCTGCCCTGCTTGCCCTGGGCGCTTTCACCGGCTTCTGCGCCGGGCTGCTCGGCGTCGGCGGCGGCATGATGATGGTGCCCTTCCTGACGCTGCTGTTCACCAGCCTGGGCTTTGCCGACGAGGCCATCGTCCATATGGCGATCGCCACCTCGATGGGCACCATCCTGTTCACCTCGTTGTCGTCCGTGCGCGCACACCACCAGCGCGGCGCGGTGCGCTGGCCGATCGTGCTGGCGCTGGCGCCGGGCATCGTGCTCGGCGGCATGATCGGCGGCGGCAAGGTGTTCGCGGCGCTCAAGACCAGCTGGCTGTCGCTGGCGTTTGCCGCCTTCGTCGGGTTTTCCGCGCTGCAGATGCTGCGCAACCGTCGTCCCAAGCCCGGCCGGCAGCTGCCCGGCTTTGCCGGCATGGCGGGCGCGGGCGGCGTGATCGGCTTCCTGTCCAGCCTGGTTGGCGCGGGCGGCGCCTTTGTCTCGGTGCCGTTCATGACGTGGTGCAACGTGCCGATCCACAACGCGGTGGCGACCTCGGCTGCGCTCGGCTTTCCGATTGCAGCGGCCAGCGTGGCCGGCTATGTCTGGAGCGGCTGGCAGACGCCGGGGCTGCCGGCGGGATCGCTCGGCTATCTCTACCTGCCGGCCCTGCTGGTGATCGCAGCGGCCAGCGTAATGACCGCGCCGCTGGGCGCGCGCACCGCGCACCGCATGGATGTGAGCCAGTTGCGCAAGGTCTTTGCCGCGTTGCTGCTGTGCCTGGCGAGCTATATGTTGTGGAAGGCCTGGCAGGCATTCTGACCCGGACGGGGGAGGCGCGCCCGCGCCGGCTTCGCAACAATCGTTTGCAATGTCGCGGAACGATCGGGCACCCGGTCACGTCTGATAGCCATCACGTTTGAACGGGAGAACAACATGAAACAATGGCTTGCCGCCACCCTGCTGGGCACCACCGCCATCGTTGCCTCGGCGCACGGTGGCCCCACTGAAACGCCGTCGGGCGTGCTGTCGCTGAACGCGCAGGCCGTCACCGAAGTGCCGACCGATATCGTGCACCTGACGCTTGCCGCGGAGCAGGAAGGCGCTGAACCGGCCGTGATTTCCTCGGGCCTGTCTACCAGGACGCAGGCCGTCATCACGCAGGCGCGCCGCGTCCAGGGCGTGACCGCCGAGTCGGGCGGCTTCACCATCCACCCCAACACCGACCGCAACGGCCGCATCAGCACCTGGCGCGGGCGGTCCGAAGTCATCCTGAAGTCGCGCGATTTCTCGGCCGTGTCCAAGCTCGCTGGCGAGCTGGCCAGCCAGATGCAGGTGCAGAACATCGCCTTCTCGCTGTCGCGCGAAGCGCGCGAGGCGGCCGAAGCCAAGCTGGCCGAGCAGGCCATCGCCTCGTTCCGCAGCAAGGCGCAGTCGACCACCAAACTGTTCGGCTACAACAGCTACACCATCCGCGAAGTCAGCCTGAATGAAACCGGCGTGGTGCCGCCGATGCCGCGCATGTACGGCGCTGCCAAGGCCATGATGGCCGACGCTGCGGTGCCGGTGCCGGTTGAGGGCGGCAAGCCGCAGGTGACGGTGTCGGTCAACGGGTCGGTGCAGATGCTGAAGTAAGAAGGGAGCTTGACCACCAGACGGCGCGCTCCCCTCTCCCGCAAGCGGGAGAGGGGAGCAAACCCGCAGCAGTTGAAGTCCCTCAGCCTTTCCCAAAGACCCTCAGAGCACCGCGAACTGCTCGCGCAGCACGTTCTTTTGCACCTTGCCCATGGTGTTGCGCGGCAGCTCGTCCACCACGTGCACACGCTTGGGCACCTTGAAGTTGGCGATGCGGCCCTTGAGCGTGCCGATCAGCGCCGCTTCATCGATATCCGCACCCGGCTTGCGCACCACCACCGCCACCACGGCCTCGCCGAAATCCGCGTGCGGCACGCCGATCACGGCGCTCTCGGCCACGCCCGGCATCTCGTCGATAAAGCTCTCGATTTCCTTCGGGTAGACGTTGTAGCCGCCCGAGATGATCAGGTCCTTGCTGCGCCCGACGATGGTCAGGTAGTTGTCCGGCACCGCGCGCTCGCCGGCCTGGCTGGCAATGGCGCCGCCGAAGCGGCCGACGTCGCCGGTCTTGAACCAGCCGTCCTCGGTGAACTCTTCCCTGGTCTTCTCCGGCATGCGCCAGTAGCCCTTGAATACGTTCGGACCCTTGACCTCGACATTGCCGATCTCGCCCGGCGTGCACGGCTGGCCCTCGCCATCGACCACGCGCACCGACACGCCCGGCAGCGGCATGCCGACGGTGCCGCCGATGCGCTCGCCCAGCGCGGCATCGTACGGGTTGGACACCAGCATCACGGTCTCGCTCATGCCGTAGCGTTCCAGGATGGTATGGCCGGTGCGCTCGCGGAAGGCATCGAAGGTCTCCAGCAGCAGCGGCGCCGAGCCCGACACGAACAGCCGCATGCGGCGGCAGGTGTCGTCGTCGAAGCGCGGCTCCTGCAGCATGCGCACGTAGTAGGTCGGCACGCCCATCATCACCGTGCAGCGCGGCAGGAATTTCAGCACCTGCGCCATGTCCAGCCTGGGCGCCCAGATCATCTTGGCACCGGCCAGCAGCGCGCCGTGCGAAGCCACGAACAGGCCGTGCACGTGGAAGATCGGCAGCATGTGCAGCAGCACGTCGTCGCTGCGCCAGCCCCAGAATTCATGCAGCGTCTGCGCATTGGAGGCCAGGTTGCGGTGCGTCAGCATCGCGCCCTTGCTGCGGCCGGTGGTGCCGGAGGTGTAGAGAATGGCGGCGAGGTCGTCATCCTGGCGCGCGACCGTCTCGAAGGCATCTGGCTTGCCCGCCGCGCGCGACAGCAGCGAGCCGCTGCGGTCGTCGTCCAGCGTAAAGACGTGGTTGACGCCGTGGCGGAACGCCACCTTGGACACCCAGCCGAAATTCTTGCTGCTGCACACCACCACCGACGGCTCGGCATTGCCGACGAAGTAGTCGATCTCTGCCTCCTGGTAGGCGGTGTTCAGCGGCAGGTAGACGTAGCCGGCGCGCAGCGTGGCCAGGTACAGGAACAGCGCTTCGGGGGACTTCTCCACCTGCACCGCCACGCGTGCGCCTTCGGGCAGGTGCAGCGAGGCCAGCAGGTTGGCCAGCTTGGCGGTGGCGCGGTCAAGGTCGTCCCAGCTGTAATACAGCCCGTCATGCGTCTCGATGCAGCAGGCGGTGCGGTCGGCGGGGAAGCGGGATTCGAACAGGGCGAACAGGTTGGCGTTCATGTCGGGGATCGAACGAAAGGCTAAGGAAAACGAAGAAAACAATGGCGTGTGGAAGCAGTGCTGGCAGCGTGCCCTACTCCCCACGGAACTGCGGTGGCCGGTGCGCGAGGAAGGCGGCCACCCCTTCCGCATGGTCCGCGCCTTCGGCGTAGGCAAAATGCGCGTCCAGCTCGGCGGGCGACAGCGGTGCCGGCAGCGGCGCCAGCCGGCGGATGGTGGCCTTGTTGATGCGGGCGGCCACGGGCGCGCCGGCGGCAATGCGGCGCGCCGTGGCCTCGACCTCCGCGGCCAGCGCGCCGGGCTCGACCACGCGCGTCAGCAGCCCTTTGTCGCGCGCCTCGGCGGCGTCGAAGACCCGGCCTTCCAGCAGGATCTCCAGCGCGGCGGCGCGGCCCGCCAGCGCCAGCAGGCCCTGCAGCTCGCCGGGCGCCATCGGGAAGCCCAGGCGGTTGATGGGCACGCCGAAGCGGCTGTCCGAGGCGGCGATGCGCAGGTCGCAGTGGCTGGCGATTTCCAGCCCGCCGCCCACGCATACGCCTTCAATCATCGCCACGGTGGGGTGTGTGCATTGCGCCACCGCCGCCAGTGCCGGCGCGATGGTGGCCATGTGGTAGTGGCGCACCGCGGCCTCGTCGGCGCGCTCTGCCGGGAACTCGGCGATGTCGGCGCCGGCGGCAAAGTTGCCGTCAGCCCCGCGCACCACCACGCAGCGCAGCGAGGTATCGGCGGACAGGCGTGCAAAGCCCGCGGCCAGCTCGCGCCACATCTGAGCGGAAATGGCATTGAGCTTGCCCGCGTGCGACAGCGTCACGGTGGCGGTGGTGCCCTGCGTGGCAAACAATACGGTGCCGCTCATCGCCGCGCCCCCCTTGCATCGGATCAGCGTTGACATGGCGCCCCGTCAGTCGATCTTGGCGCCGGACTGCTGCACCACCTGGGCCCAGCGGCGAATCTCGGCGTGCTGGAACTGCGCGAACTGTTCCTGCGTAAACGCCGGCGTCTCGGAACCGTTGTTAAGCCAGACCTGCTTGAGCTCCGACGTGTTCAGCGCCTTCTCGGTCTCTGCGTACAGGCGGTCGACGATCTCCTTGGGCGTGCCCTTGGGCACCCACATCGCATACCAGGTCGACACGTCATAGTTGGGCACGCCCGCCTCGGCCGCGGTCGGCACGTTGGGGAACGCCGCCGAGCGTTTGCTCGAAGCCACCGCCAGCGCCTTGATGCGGCCCGCGCGGATATGCTGCGCCGACGAGCCCAGGCCGTCGAACATCAGGTCGACCTGGCCCGCGATCAGGTCGGACAGCGCCGGGCCCGCACCCTTGTAGGGGATGTGGGTGATGAAGGTCTTGGTCTGGAGCTTGAACAGCTCGCCCGCCAGGTGGTGCGACGAGCCGTTGCCGGCCGAACCGTAGTTCAGCTTGCCAGGATTGGCCTTGGCGTAGGCAATCAGCTCCTGCAGCGTGTTGGCCTTGACGCGGTTGGGATTGACCACCACCACTTGCGGCGGCTGCGCGATCACCGTGACCGGGATGAAGTCCTTCTCGATGTCGTAGTCCAGCTTCTTGTAGAACGACGGCGCAATCGCGTGGTGCGCGCCGCCGATGAACACCGTGTAGCCGTCCGGCGCGGCCTTGGCCGCAATGCTGGCGCCGACCGTGCCGCCGGCGCCGCCGCGGTTGTCGATCACGAACTGCTTGCCGAGCTGCTTGGACAACTGCGCGGTCAGCGGCCGCGCAAAGGCGTCGGTGCCGCCGCCGGCGGGAAACGGCACGATCACGGTGACGGGCTTGGACGGCCAGGTGTCGGCATGCGCGGCGGGTGCGGCGAGCATTGCGCCGGCGCCGAGGCCGGCCAGGCCCAGGGCCACGCCCGTTGCGCGCGCGCACGCGGCCAGGCTGAACTGACGACGATTCATTGGTTGTCTCCTCTCTCTTCTGCGGAAAGTCAATCTGATGGCCGCGCGACACTGCCGCGGCGCGAAGTTACTGCTCAGGTCCCGACAAGAAAACGCGGCGCGCCAGGCGCCGCGGGTGCGGGGGCGACCCGCGTGACCGGACCAGGGTCACAGCAGCTTCCCGACGCTACGGCTGATGCGCGGGTTGCCGGCGCCCAGGCGTGCCAGATTGTCATCCAGCGCCTCGGGCACGTAAAGATAATTGACCATCATCCCGCAGCTCTGGCTGCGGCCTTTGCGCGACAGGTCGGCGCCCCAGTTCAGCCGCTCCACGCATGCCCCGTTGCCCAGGTGGAAGCGCGCGACCGGGTCGGCGGGCATCGACTGGTTGCGCTCGCGCACCAGGAAATGCGCGGCCAGGGTCATCGCGGTATCGCGGATCACGGTATCGGCGGCGTCCGGCACCAGCGCCTCCAGCCACCCGGCGCCGTCCGCTGGCGCCTTGCCGTGGCGCTCGCTCCAGCGCGCCAGGCGCTTGTCGCCCAGCACGCGCGCAACGGCATCGCCGTCCTGCTTGCGCAGCCAGTCGGCAAATCCGGGGATTGGTGAGAGCGTGGCGAACTGATTCACTTTTGGGAATTCACGCTGGACCTCCTCGATCACGCGCTTGAGCAGGAAGTTGCCGAAGCTCACGCCGCGCAGGCCCGCCTGCGTATTGCTGATCGAATAGAAGATGGCCCACTTGACGCGGCGCAGGTCTTCCAGCGGCGCGGCTTCATCCAGCAATGTATGGACATTGGCCGCCATCTCCGGCGCGAATGCCACCTCGACAAAGATCAGCGGCTCGCGCGGGATGCGCGGGTGGAAGAACGCAAAGCAGCGGCGGTCGGAATCGAGGCGGTTGCGCAGGTCGGTCCATGAGGCGATTTCATGCACGGCCTCGTAGCGGATCAGCTTTTCCAGCAGCGATGCCGGCGAATCCCAGGTGATCGGCTGCAGCTCCAGCAGGCCCACGTCGAACCAGTTGGAGAACAGCGCCTCGAGATCGTCGTCAAGCGGGCGCAGCCCTGGCATGCGGCGCTGCCAGCGCAGCATGTCGGCGCGCAGCTGGATCAGGAAGTGCAGGCCGCAAGCGCTGTTGCCGCGCTGGCCGTGCAGCGCGGCCAGCCGCTTGAAGAAGCGGATGCGCGCATTGGACAGGGCCTGGGCCAGGCCCGAAGACGCGGCCTGCGCGCGGGCGGCGCGCGCGCCCTTGTCGCCGTCGGCCCCGGCCTCTTCGCTGCCCTTGCCGCCGCTGCTGGCGACTTCGGCCAGCACCGCCAGCATGCCGCGCCGGGTGGCCTCGCCAGCAGCCTCATACTCGGCCTGCCATGCCTGCGCGGCGGCATTGGCGGCGCCATCGGTCAGGCGCGCGTCGAAGCAAAGCCGCAGCTGCTCGCGCTGGCGGCGCACCGCGCGCGCCGGCAGCGGCGCCTCGCCATCGACCGGCGTTGCCGGGGCCTTGGCGTCGCCCTCGCCCTTGCGTCCCCACCAGCGGCCCAGCCGCGACAGGAACTTGGAACCTGCCGGCTCGCTTTCGCCCAGCGGCGCACTGATCTTCTGGTCACCCGTGTCGAAGGAATTCATGCGGTACCTGCCTTGATGCATCGATCTGAACGTGGGAAAAACGTCGGACTGGGGTTGCGGCGCCGGCTACTCTTCGGCGCCGGCCATGCGCAGCACCGGCGGCGCGCGCACGGCCTGGGCCTCGGCTGCGCCGGCGGTGGCGCCGGCATCCAGCGTCTTGAGCGCCGCGCGCTGGCGCAACAGGTGGGTCTTCATCATCGCCTCGGCGCCTTCCGGGTCGCGGGCCTTGAGCGCGGCAAACACGGACAGGTGCTCGGCGCAGGATTCCTGGATCCGGCCCGGCAGCTTCAGGCTCTTGTGGCGCGACAGCCGCAGCACCTTGCGCAGGTCGCTGATCAGGCCCGACAGCCAGCGGTTGCCGGCCAGCCGCTGGATCGATTCGTGGATCTGGAAGTTGGTTTCGTAGTAGGCGTCGATGTCGCCCGCCTGCGCATAGCGCGCCAGGTCGGCATGCAGGCCGTCCAGTGCGTCCAGGTCGGCGCGCGTGGCGTTGCGCGCCGCCTCGTAAGCACAGCGCCCTTCCAGCAGTGCCATCAGCGGGAAGATCTCGTCCAGGTCCTGCTCGGACAGCTCATTGACGAAGCAGCCGCGCCGCGGCTCCAGCCGCACCAGGCCTTCGGCGGCCAGCACCTTGAGCGCTTCGCGCAGCGGCGTGCGCGAGATGCCCAGCGTTTCGGCCATCGCGCTCTCGTCGATCCATGCGCCGGGCACGAGCGTATGCGCGTCGATCATGGCGCGCAGCCGGTCTGCCACTTCCAGGTACAACGCCTGCTGGACGATGCGCATACTTCCCCCGGGTCGGATCGCGTGACCGATGCGTCCCGGTCACGATCTGGCGTCGGCCAGGGCAGATGCGCCCGGCCAGCCATAATTCATAATTATGGATTAGGACGCGAACGATACAAGGAATTTCGATGCTGCTCTGCAACAAGCAGTAGCGATGGTGGCTGGTGGTCGACCGGCAGGTGCGGTCTGTGAGGATGCGGCGCGGGGTGCGGTATGAGGTGCGGCGGGCGTTTCCATGCCTCCCTGCAAGGAAACACCCGCGCCTGAAAATTACTGCAGTACTGCTTTTCATCGTCGGCGGATACTTGCAAAAATATCTGCCGCGTGGGTCCATGGATTGCCGGCGCTGGCCCTGCGCCCCCCTTTTTGAAACGCGCTTGTTGCGCGGATTTTCCCGTCGCCCTGGCTTTACGTGAAGTGCCGGCAAGTGCGGCCTGTTGGCCTTCACTCCCTCCCTGGCACTTCCGTTGGCGGCTGTGGCTTGCCGCTCATCTTTGTAACAATCAAGATAGCGATTTACGTGCCAGCGGGACTAACCCCATGATTTCATTGGCAACACGCATTCAGAAGTTGTTACAGAATACGTCTAGTGTAACAGGATGTTTCTAGATTGTTACGAGGGTTTTCCCACATTTTCTTATACGCCTGCCCGCCTGGCGGCAATGGCATATGCAGATTGTGCCGTGGTCGCTATTTATCAGTGCGAGAATGTGAGCGCATCGCCGCAAATACCCGAACTGAAGTGGTTGCATTCCTGAAACTGCGGTCGAGGCCGCAATCCTTACTGTCGCTTTCCACACACACTGGAGCTCCGCCATGCAAGCTGGCAGCGATTTCACCCTGGCCGGCACCCCGGCAGACGAGACACCGGCGCCTGCCGAGCCGCGCTACGCCGTGCCGCGGCCGCTGGGCCTGTCCTTTACCGGATCAGGTTCGGAATACTTCCGTATCTGGATCGTCAATGCACTGCTGACCATCGTCACCTTCGGCATCTATTCGGCCTGGGCCAAGGTGCGCACGTTGCAGTATTTCTATCGCAACACGCGGCTCGACGGTGCGAGTTTTGACTACCACGGCAAGCCGTCCGCGATCCTGAAGGGCCGCGCCATCGTGTTCGCGCTGGTGCTCGCCTTCCAGTTCGCCTCCACGGTCTCGCCCTTCCTTGCGCTGGCGATGCTGGTGGCGCTGCTGGCGGTGTTCCCCCTGCTGCTGGTGCGCTCGTTGCGTTTCCGCATGGCCAACTCCAGCTACCGCGGCCTGCGCTTCGCCTTTACCGGCGGCGATGCCGATGCCTACAAGGTGTTCGTGCTGTGGCCGCTGGCCGCAGTGGCCACGCTGGGCCTGCTGGGGCCGCTGGCGCACCAGCGCTTCAAGCGCTACCAGCACAACCACACCCGCTTCGGCACCGCGCCGTTTGCCTTCCACGCCGGCGCGGGCGATTTCTACGGCGTCTACCTGCGTGCCTTCGGCGTGATGGTCGCGCTGGTGGCGGCCGCGGCACTGGCCGGCTTCATGCTGGGCGCGACCGCGTCGGGCCAGGCGGGCATGATGTTGTCGTTCGGCATTGGCGTGACCGGTTTCTACCTGGCGCTGCTGGCCGTCAGCCCTTACGTGATGGCACGCTTGCAGAATGTCGTGTGGAGCCACACCACGCTGGCGCCGCATGCGTTCCGCAGCGAGGTGGGGGCCGGCCGCATGGTCTTTATCTTCGTCACCAACCTGATCGCGATCGCGCTGACGCTGGGCCTGTACCTGCCGTTCGCGCGGGTGCGTTCGGCGCGCTACCGGCTCGAATGCGTGACCATGCTGGCGGCGGGCCCGCTCGACACCTTCGTGGCCGGCGAGGCGCAGCAAGTGGGTGCGCTGGGCGATGCGGCGGTAGACTGGTACGACATCGACATCGCGCTCTGAACACGCCGTGCGCTGACCCGGCCCGCACCATGATCCCAGTCACCTTCTTCGATGGCCGCTCGTCGCGCGCGCATCCGGCCACGCTGGCCGTTGAGGCGCAGCAGGCCGTGCTGCGCGACGACTCCGGCGCCGAACTGCGGCGCGCGCCGCTGTCGGACGTGCGCGTGTCCGAGCGCGTGCGCCGCGCGCCGCGGCTGGTCACCTTTGCCGACGGCGCCTTCTGCGAGATCACCGACCACGCCGCCTTCGACCACCTGCTGGCCGCCACCGGCCATCGCGACAGCCTGGTGGCGCGCGCGCAGAACAGCTGGCGCCTGGCCGGCCTGGCCGTGGCGGGGCTGGTGGCGGTGCTGGTGCTGGGCTATTACGTGCTGCTGCCATGGGGCGCCGGCATCATGGCGCGCACGGTGCCGCCCGAGGTGGAGGCCCATCTCGGCAAGCTGACGCTGGCGAGCCTGGACAACGGCATGGTCAAGCCGACGCAGCTGCCGCCCGCCGAGCAGCAACGCATCCGCTCGGCCTTCGCGGCGCTGAAGCGCCCGCGCGATGCCGGCCACGACTACCAGATCCTGTTCCGCCAGGGCGGCGAGATCGGCGCCAATGCGCTGGCGCTGCCGGGCGGCACCATCGTGGTCACCGACGAACTGGTGAGCCTGGCCGGCACCGGTGCCGGCATGATGGGCGTGCTGGCCCATGAAGCCGGCCATGTCGCCAACCGGCACGGCTTGCAGCAGGTGATCCAGGGGTCGGCGCTGGCGGCGCTGTCGGCCTACCTGTTCGGGGATATCTCGACGGTGCTGGCCGGGGTGCCGGCCGCGATCCTGACGCTGCGCTATTCACGCGACCACGAGCGCGAGGCCGACGCCTTTGCGATCGAGGTCATGCAGCGCAACGGCCTGCCGCCCGCGGCGCTGGCCGAGGTGCTGGTCAGGCTGGACAATCGGCGCGGAGCGGCGTCGGACGCCGAGCCGGAACGCGGCCAGGACTTCATGTCGACCCACCCGCAAACGCAGGCGCGCATCGACGCCTTGCGCCGCGCCGGCAAATAGCGCGCCGACGGGTTCTCAGGCCACCGGCTGTGATGCGCCGGCGCCGGGCTGGCGCCGGTAGGCCCAGACCACCATGGCGATGCCGGCCAGGATCATCGGCAGGCTCAGCCACTGGCCCATCGACAGCTTTAGCGCCAGCAGGCCCAGGAAGTTGTCGGGCTCGCGCGCGAATTCCGCGGCAAAGCGGAAGGCGCCATAGCCGATCAGGAATACCCCCGACACCGCGCCCATCGGCCGCGGCTTGCGCGCGAACAGCCACAGGACGATGAACAGCGCCACGCCCTCGCCGGCAAACTGGTACAGCTGCGACGGATGGCGCGGGATGTTGTCGCCCGCCTGCGGGAAGATCATGCCCCACGGCAGGTCGGTGGCGCGGCCCCACAGCTCGCCGTTGATGAAGTTGCCGATGCGGCCGGCGGCCAGCCCGCAGGGGATCATCGGCGCGATGAAGTCGGTCACCTCCATCCAGTGGCGCCGGCGCAGTTTGCCGAACAGCCACATCGCCACGACCACGCCCAGGAAGCCGCCATGGAAGGCCATGCCGCCTTCCCACACCTTGAGGATCTCGAGCGGATGGGCCAGGTAGTACGACGGCTTGTAGAACAGTACATAGCCCAGCCGCCCGCCCAGGATCACGCCCAGCACGCCGAAGAACAGCATGTCGTCCAGGTCGCGCGTGGTCCAGCCCTTGGCCGCGATATGCGGCTGGCGGATGCGCAGGCGCCCGAAGCCCAGGAACATGATGAACCCGGCCAGGTACATCAGCCCGTACCAGCGGATGGCAAGCGGGCCCAGGTGGATGGCAACCGGGTCGAACTGGGGATGAATCAGCATGTTGGCGTGAATGGAGGTTGTAAAGGCCGCGGCCTGCGTATTGTCAGTGGCCTCGGTGACATTGGTGACGTGTCAGCGAGGGGCGGGCCCGGCTGCGCCTGCTTCTTGCGCGAGCGCGGTCGCAATATCGATGAACGAGCGCAGCACCGGCGCCACGCCGGCGGACGCGCCGTCGCGCCAGACCAGCCCGGTCTCGATCTGCGGGCCGGTCTCGCGCAGCGCCAGGTAGGACACCCCGGTGCGGCGAAGGTTGCACAGCGAGGCCGGCACCAGCGCCACGCCCATGCCCGCCGATACCAGGCTGACGATGGTCTGCATCTGGATGGCTTCCTGCGCGATCACGGGCACCAGGCCCTCGCGCGCATAGTAGCCCGTAATGATGTCATAAAACGCCGGCGCGCTTCGGCGCGGGAAGATGATCAGCGGTTCATGGGCGGCCTCGCGCAGCGACACCGCGGCGTCGCCCGCCAGCACCGCGCCCGCCGGCCGCCAGCCGTCGGGCACGGCCAGCACCAGCGGCTCGCTCACCAGCGGCAGGTAGGCCAGCCCGTGCGGCATGGCCGGCAGCTGCGGCCGGATCACCAGGCCGGCGTCGATCGCCCCCTCCATCAACGCCTCGAGCTGCACGTCGCTGGTGGCCTCGCGCAGTTGCAGCTGCACCTCCGGGTGGCGCGCGCGGAAGCGCCGCAGCAGGTCGGGCAGGATGCCGTAGTCGGCGGTGCTGACAAAGGCCAGCGACAGCGACCCCACCTCGCCGCGCGCCAGCCGCTGCGCCAGCCCGGGCAGCGCCGCGGCATCGGCCAGCACGCGCCGCACCTCGGGCAGCCACTGCTGGCCGGCCGGCGTCAGCGCCACCGAGCGCCGCGTGCGCACGAACAGCTGCACGCCGATTTCCTCTTCCAGCGCCTGGATCTGCTGCGACAAGGGCGGCTGCGTCATCGACAGGCGCCCTGCCGCGCGGCCGAAATGCAACTCTTCCGCCACAGTGACAAAGTAACGCAACTGCCGCAGGTCCAAATCCCCTCCTGATATGTTTTTCGACTCAATAAAGGTCAAATAATATATTTGACACTCCAAAACGCAAGGGTCATTCTTTGGCCCACAACATCGCCGCCGTGCGTTCGTGCCTCCAGGTCTTCGGGCGCAGCGCGGAGCGGCACTGAAGATCCCCGGAGATTCCCCACCATGGCATTCAACAAACGCTCGCAGAACATCACGCAAGGCGTGGCGCGTTCGCCCAACCGTTCGATGTACTACGCCCTCGGCTACAAGAAGGAAGACTTCGACAAGCCGATGGTGGGCATCGCCAACGGCCACTCGACCATCACCCCTTGCAACGCTGGCCTGCAGCGCCTGGCCGATGCGGCCATCGACGCGATCAAGGCCTCGGACGCCAACCCGCAGGTGTTCGGCACCCCGACCATCTCGGACGGCATGTCGATGGGCACCGAGGGCATGAAGTACTCGCTGATCTCGCGTGAAGTCATCGCCGACTGCATCGAGACTGCCGCGCAGGGCCAGTGGATGGACGGCGTGGTCGTGATCGGCGGCTGCGACAAGAACATGCCGGGCGGCATGATCGCGCTGGCGCGCACCAACGTGCCGGGCATCTACGTCTACGGCGGCACCATCAAGCCGGGCAACTGGAAGGGCAAGGACCTGACCATCGTGTCGTCGTTCGAGGCCGTGGGCGAATTCACCGCCGGGCGCATGAGCCAGGAAGACTTCGAGGGCGTGGAAAAGAACGCCTGCCCGTCGACCGGCTCGTGCGGCGGCATGTACACCGCCAACACCATGAGCTCGTCGTTCGAGGCGCTGGGCATGTCGCTGCTGTACTCGTCGACCATGGCCAACCCCGACCAGGAAAAGGTCGACAGCGCCGCCGAATCGGCGCGCGTGCTGGTCGAGGCGATCAAGCAGGACATCAAGCCGCGCGACATTATCACGCGCAAGTCGATCGAGAACGCCGTGGCGCTGATCATGGCCACGGGCGGCTCGACCAACGCCGTGCTGCACTACCTGGCCATCGCCCACGCCGCCGAGGTGGAATGGACCATCGACGACTTCGAGCGCATCCGCCGCAAGGTGCCGGTGATCTGCAACCTGAAGCCGTCGGGCCAGTACGTGGCGACCGACCTGCACAAGGCCGGCGGCATCCCGCAGGTCATGAAGATCCTGCTCAAGGCCGGCATGCTGCATGGCGACTGCCTGACCATCACCGGCCGCACGCTGGCTGAAGAACTGGAAAACGTTCCCGACACCCCGCGTGCCGACCAGGACGTGATCCTGCCGATCGAGAAGGCGCTCTACGCCGAAGGCCACCTGGCCATCCTGAAGGGCAACCTGGCCGAAGAAGGCGCGGTCGCCAAGATCACCGGCCTGAAGAACCCGGTCATCACTGGCCCGGCGCGCGTGTTCGAAGACGAGCAGAGCGCGATGGAAGCGATCCTGGCCGACAAGATCAACGCCGGCGACATCCTGGTGCTGCGCTACCTCGGCCCCAAGGGCGGCCCCGGCATGCCGGAAATGCTGGCCCCGACCTCGGCCATCATCGGCAAGGGGCTGGGCGAATCGGTCGGCTTTATTACCGACGGCCGCTTCTCTGGTGGTACCTGGGGCATGGTGGTTGGCCACGTGGCGCCGGAAGCGTATGTGGGCGGCACGATCGCGCTGGTGCAGGAAGGCGATTCGATCACCATCGATGCGCACAAGCTGTTGCTGCAGCTGAACGTGGCGGATGAAGAACTGGCCAGGCGCCGGGCCAACTGGAAGCAGCCGGCGCCGCGTTATACCCGTGGAGTGCTGGCGAAGTTCTCGAAGCTGGCGTCGACGGCGAGCAAGGGGGCAGTGACGGACTGATCTTCGTCCTGCTCAATAAAAAAGCCTGCGAGCGATCGCAGGCTTTTTTGTTTGCCGACGTCTGTCGAGACCCGCCGGTCCGCTCCAGCCCTTCAGCCGCCGTTAATCCTCCCCCGGCGTCTTCTCGATCTCCTCCAGCGTCGCATCCAGCCATTCCACCAGCCGCGCCTCCAGCGACTGGGTCAGCTCGCTGGCCAGTTGCGCCGTCAGCGGCGCCAGGCGCGACTGCAGCGTGGCTTCGGTATGGGCCGCCACGACCTGCGGCCATTCGGTGCGGAAGCGCATCATCACGCGCGTCAGCAACTCGGTGCGCACGGCGCGCAGGTCGTCCTCGCCCGGGGCGCCGCTATCTGCCGGCATCGCCGATGCCGGCGCGGCGCCTTCGTCCGCCACGGCGTCGCCGGTATCGCCGACATGCATGACCAGGCCCGAATCGGCCATGCCGAAGGTATCGATCACGCCCTCCTGCGCAGCGGCAGCCGGCGCTGCTGTCCCTGCGTCCGGCAGTTCGAACACCTCGGTCAGCAGCGGGATGCTGTCATTCGGATCGAGCCGCGGGATCACCCGCGAGGTGGTGCGTTCGCTCATGCGGCGTCTCCCTTGGGCTGGCCGATGTCGTGGTGCGTCAGCGGATAGCCGCGTTCGCGGTAGAAACGGTAGCGCTGGCGGCCGGCTTCGCGCGCGGCATCGCCCGCGCCCACTACCTCGATCAGCCGTTCGAAGCTGGCAAACTGCGCCGGGGCCTGGTCTGCCAGGTTGATCAGCAGCTGGTGGTGCGGCACGCCTTCGGTGGTGGCGGCCAGCAGGATCGGCGTGACCGCCGCATTGGGGCTTTCCAGCCCGCAATGGGGCAGGAAATCCAGCGCGGAGAAGGTCCACAGGCGCGCATCCAGGTCCGCCAGCTGCGCCGGCGCCCCGTGGATCACCACCTTCTGCCCGGCGCCGTAGGCCTTGCGGACCAGCCGGCAGACATAGCCGAGCACGTCCGGCACGTTGCTGTGGAAATCGATGCGCGTCATGGACCCTTGCTGCCTCTGTTGCCTGCCGCCGCCATCAGGCCGCGCGGTCCATCAGGAACTGCGCCAGCAGCGGCACCGGGCGGCCGGTGGCCCCCTTGGCCGCGCCGCTCTTCCAGGCGGTGCCGGCGATGTCCAGGTGGGCCCAGTCGTATTTCTCGGTAAAGCGCGAGAGGAAGCACGCCGCCGTCACGCTGCCGGCCGGGCGGCCGCCGATATTGCCCATGTCGGCAAAGTTGGACTTGAGCTGGTCCTGGTACTCGTCGTCCAGCGGCATGCGCCAGGCGGTGTCCATGGCGCGGCGGCCGGCCTGCAGCAGGGCATCGGCAAGCGCGTCGGAGCGCGCGTACAGGCCGCTGTTGATGTGGCCGAGCGCGATGATGCAGGCGCCCGTCAGCGTGGCCACGTCGATCACCGCGGTCGGCTTGAAGCGCTCCACATAGGTCAGCGCGTCGCACAGGATCAGGCGGCCTTCGGCGTCGGTGTTCAGGATCTCGATGGTCTGGCCGGACATGCTGGTGACCACGTCGCCCGGCTTGGTGGCGATGCCGCTGGGCATGTTCTCGCAGGTCGGCACCACGGCGATGACGTTGAGCTTCAGGCCCATCTCGGCCACGGCCTGGATCGTGCCCAGCACCGAGGCGGCGCCGCACATGTCGTACTTCATCTCGTCCATGCCCTCGCCCGGCTTGAGCGAGATGCCGCCGGTATCGAAGGTGATGCCCTTGCCCACCAGCACCACCGGGGCCTGCTTGGCGCCGGCGCCGTCGTAGCGCAGCACGATGAACTGCGGCGGCTCTTCGCTGCCCTTGGTCACGGCCAGGAAGGCCCCCATGTTCAGGGCCTCGATCTGCTTGCGGCCCAGCACCTCGGCCTTGAGCTTGTGGCGCTTGGCAATGCCGCGGGCGGTATTGGCCAGGTGGGTCGGCGTGCAGATATTGGACGGCAGGTTGCCCAGGTCGCGCGTCAGCTCCATGCCGTTGGCGATGGCGGTGCCGCGCACCACGGCCTGGGTGGCGGCGCGGGCATCGCCGGTGTCGACCGCGATCACGACCTTGCGCAGCGAGGACTTGTCGTTGCCGTTGGGCTTGCCGTTGGCATTGGCGCGCTTCAGGCCCGGATGGCGCTCCAGCAGCCGATAGCCGGCTTCGCGCACCAGCGTGATGGTGGTGATCACCGCCCAGGCGACATCGCGCTGCTGCGGCGCCTGTTGCGCCAGGCACCACAGGGCCGAGGCCGCACGCGTGGACGACAAGGCACGCACGGCGGTGCGGACCGCGTCGGCAAAGGCCTTGTCGCTGAAATCGGCTTCCTTGCCCAGGCCCACCAGCAGCACGCGCGCGGCGCCCACGCCGGCCACCTCATGCAGCATCAGCTGGGTGCCGCGCTTGCCTTCGAAGTCGCCCTGCTTGACCAGCCGCCCCACCAGGCCCTTGGTGGCCACGTCCAGTGCCTTGGCTACTCCGGCCAGGTTCTGGCCTTCGAACAGGCCGACCACCAGGCAGTCGGTCTTGGTCGCCAGGAAACCATTTTGGCCGGCTTTGCTCCAATCCAAGGCTTTTGTGCTAAATTCCATCGCGCTTCCTTCCAGGGGCTCGTTAGACACGAAAGCCTCCATTATCCGCGATTTTTATCCCGCGACCTGCCGCCGCTGATACGCCCCGGTCACGCTGACAGCATGCTGTGCTGCCAGCCAGCTGTTCTGCCAGGCACCTCGCACGGCACATCGCCCGCTCCGGCCGGCAGCCCGGAACCGAACCCGCATGATCCTTCAACAAGCCCTGCGACGCGAGCTTGCCTACACCGCCGGGGCGGTGTTCCTGGTGATGCTGACCTTCATGCTCACCTCGCTCGTGATCCGCATCCTGGGAATGGCTGCCAGCGGCAAGGCCAGTCCCAACGACGTGCTGATGCTGATCGGCCTGGCCACCATCGGCTACCTGTCGATCCTGCTGTCGGCCACGCTCTTCATCTCCACCCTGATCGTGCTGACGCGCTGGTACAAGGATTCGGAGATGGTGGTGTGGTTCTCGGCGGGCATCTCGCTGCGCGAACTGGTCAAGCCGGTGCTGCAGTTTGCGGCACCCTTCATCGTGCTGGCGCTGCTGCTGGGCATGTTCGCCTGGCCCTGGGCCAACCAGCAGAGCGCGCTGTTCCGCGACCGCTTCGAGCAGCGCGGCGTGATGTCGATGATCGCCGCCGGGCGCTTTATCGAGCCCGCCAAGGCCAACTATGTGCTGTTCATCGAGGGCATCGACGCCGACATGAAGCATGCGCGCAATGTCTTCGTCGCCAACTCCGAGGCCGACAAGATCGGCGTGGCGCTGGCGCACCAGGGCAAGTTCGAGACCATGCCCAACGGCGACCGCCTGGTGGTGATGGAAAACGGCCGCCGCTACTCGGGCACGCCCGGCCAGATCGACTACCGCATCGTCGAGTTCGAACGCTACGCGGTCAAGGTGGACAACAAGGCTCCCGAGTCCGAAGCCAAGCTGCCACCCAAGAGCCGCGACACCATCGAGCTGATCCGCAACCCCACGCGCGAAAACCTGGGCGAGCTGATCTGGCGCATCTCGCTGCCGATCCTGGCCTTCAACTTCGTCATGATCGCAATCCCGCTGGCCTACGTTAACCCGCGCCTGGGCCGCTACACGCCGCTGGTGTTCGCGGTGCTGATCTACCTGACCTACAGCAACCTGATCAACCTGACGCAGTCCTGGGTGCGCTCGGGCGCGATCCCGTTCTGGCTGGCGTGGTGGCCGATCCACCTGGCGGTGTTCCTGGGGGCGCTGCTGCTGTTCCGCTACCGCCAGAACCGCAGCCTGGGCGGGTGGCGCGCCGTGTTCGGCCTGCGCAGGCGTGATGCCGCGGCCACCGGAGGCCGGGCATGAGGATCCTGCGCGTCTATGAACGCTACTTCGGCCGGCTGATCTATGGCGTGTTCGCCTTCATCCTGTTCGCGGTGCTGTCGCTGTTCGTGTTCTTCGACATGCTCAACGAGCTGGAGAACGTCAACAACCAGTACACCTCGCTGGTCGCGCTGTTCCACGTCCTGCTGCAGGCACCCACGCGGGTGTATGAGGTGCTGCCGATCGCGGTGCTGATCAGCGCGATCTATGTGTTCTCGCAGCTGGCCAGCCAGTCCGAGTACACCATCTTCCGCGTGGCCGGCCTGAACACGCGCCAGGCGCTGTTCTCGCTGTTCAAGCTGGCGGTGCCGCTGGCCATCGTGACCTTTATCTTCGGCGAGTTCATCGCCCCCCGCGCCGAGCAGTACGCGCAGAAGATCAAGCTCGAGGCGATCGGCGCAACCGTGTCGTCGGGCTTCCGTTCCGGCGTCTGGGTCAAGGACCGCGACAAGGATGCCGCCACCGGCGGCGGCGAGATCACCCGCTTCGTCAACGTGGCGGGGTTGCGGCCGGACCAGACCATCACCGGCATCACCATGTATGAGTTCGACCCGCAATACCGCCTGCGCATGATCCGCGTGGCGCAGGAGGGGCGCTACCAGGGTGGCCAGTTGTGGGAGCTGCAGGGCGTCAACGAGACCCGCTTCATCGAACTGGCGCCCCCGGCCCAGGGCGCGAAGCCGGCACGCGATTCGCTGGCCCCGGATTTCCGCGCCGAGCAAGTCAAGTTCCCGCGCGTGACCATGCATTCCGAGCTGACGCCGCAAATCCTGTCAGTGCTGCTGGTGACGCCTGAGCGGATGTCGACGCTGGACCTGTTCCGCTATATCCGCCACCTGCGCGACAACAAGCAGGACACGCAGCGCTATGAGATCGCCTTCTGGAAGAAGGTGATCTACCCGCTGACGCTGTTCGTGATGATGGCGCTGGCCCTGCCCTTCGCCTACCTGCACGCCCGTGCCGGCGCCGTCGGCGTGAAAGTGTTCGGGGGCATCATGCTGGGGTTGTCGTTCCACTTGTCGAACACGCTGTTCTCGCACGTCGGCCTGCTGCATACCTGGCCGCCGATCATCTCGGCACTGGTGCCAGGTACGCTCTACCTGATGGTGGCGCTGCTGGCGCTGCGCTGGGTGGACCGGCACTGAGGGGCGGGCTGCCATGACCGCACCCACCCGGGCCCTGGTCCTGTTTGCGCATGGCGCGCGCGACGCGCGCTGGCGCGAGCCGTTCGACCGCCTGCAGCAGAAGGTGGCCGCTGCCCTGCCCGGGTGCGAGGTGCGGCTGGCGTTCCTGGAGCTGATGACGCCCGCTCTGCCCGACGCGCTCGCCGACCTGGCAGCGCGCGGCGTGTCCGACGCCACCGTGGTGCCGGTGTTCCTGGGCCAGGGCGGCCACCTGCGGCGCGACCTGCCAGCCTTGCTCGACCAATGCCGGCAAGCGCATCCCGGGCTGCGCATCCATTGCGCGACGGCGGCAGGCGAGGCCGATGCGGTGCTGGATGCAATGGCCGCATACTGCGTTGCCTCAATGCCCGCAAGCGGCCAGCCCTGAGCAGAAATGTGGTCCCCGATGAAAAAAGCCCTGTGCCGGCATGCCGGTACAGGGCATTTTTTCTAGTGGCGCGCAGCGCGCTCAGGCAGCGCGCGGCGTCTGCACGACGGTTTCACCCACGCCTTCGCGCGGCGTTTCGGTAGCCCGCGCAGCCAGCGCCGCCCCGATCATCAGCAGGCTCGGCTGCACCGGATCGATCCAGGCAGCGGCCTCGCCTGCTGCCATTCGGCCCAGCGTGAATTCACGGCTACGCTGCCGCGGCGTGCTGGCGGCTTCCACCACCCACGCCGGCGTCGACGCCGGCTTGCCATGCGCGATCAGCTGCGCGGCAATCGACGCCGCCTGGTCGCGGCCCATGTAGTAGACCAGCGTATCGGCCTTGACCGCCGCTTCGATATCGGCCGAGCCCTCGCCATCCGCAGCCTTCGCCTGCGTGGCAAACGCCACGCTGCGCGACACACCGCGCTTGGTCAGCGGCTTGCCGATCGCCGAAGCAGCCGCCAGCGCCGCAGTGATTCCCGGCACCACTTCATACTCGATGCCAGCGGCTTCCAGCGCCTGCAGTTCCTCGTCGGCACGGCCGAACAGCATCGGGTCGCCGCCCTTCAGGCGCACCACGCGCTCGTACTTGCCGGCCAGGTCGACGATCTGGCGGTTGATGAACAGCTGCGCGGTGGAGCGCTGCCCGCAGCGCTTGCCCACCTCGACCAGCTCGGCCTGCGGACACCAGGCCAGCATCTCCGGCGCTACCAGTGCATCATGCAGCACCACCTGGGCTTCGCCCAAAAGCCGTGCACCGCGCACCGTAATGAGGTCTGCCGCACCGGGGCCTGCCCCGATGAGGAACACCTTGCCGTAAGTCTTCTGCGCCTGCTTGTCCATCTGCTGCCCCTTTCCTGCCGTTACCGATCAGGAGAACGCACGGATCATGCCTGCGGCCACCGTGTGGTTGGTCGCTTCGTCGATCAGCACGAAGGCGCCCGTTGCCGGGTTGTCGCCGTAGGCATCGCACACGATCGGCTTCTGCAGCGAGATCTGCACCGAACCGATGTCGTTCAGGCGGATATCGTGGCGACCGGTCTCGTGCGACAGCGTATGCACGTCCAGCACGCGGTCCACCGCCGACACGCGCGCGAACACGCTGGCCGTGGTGTGCTTGAGCACGTACTTGCGCGCCGGGTTCAGCGATTCGTCGTCGAACCAGCACAGGTCGGCCTGCAGCTTCTTTGCCGAAGCCGTGGTCGCATCGGCGGCAACGAACATATCACCGCGTGATACATCGACGTCCTCGGCCAGGCGCACCGTGACGGTATCGCCGACGTTGGCCGATTCAGCGGCACCATTGGGCGTCAGCACTTCAGCCACCACGGCTTCGCGGTTGGCCGGCAGCACGCGCAGCTTCTGGCCCACGCGCACGGTGCCGGCTTCGATGCGGCCGGCATAGCCGCGGAAGTCGTCCGACTGCGAACCGTCCTGGCGGATCACCAGCTGCACCGGGAAGCGCAGCGCGGCGTCATCCTCGGGTGCGGCCTCTTCCACCGGCAGTTCTTCCAGCAGCGGCAGCAGCGGCTCGCCCTGGTACCAGGCCATGGCATCGCTCTCATGCACGATGTTGTCGCCGCGCAGCGCCGACACCGGCACGTAGCGCACGTCCTTGAGGCCCAGCTGCTCGGCCAGTTCGGTGTAGGCGGTGCGGATCTCGTTGAAGCGCTGTTCGCTGTAGTCGACCAGGTCCATCTTGTTGACGGCAACGATCACGTGCCGGATCTCCAGCAGCTTCAGGATCGCCGAGTGGCGCTTGGTCTGCGCCAGCAGCTCGGCACGGCCGTCGGTGACGGTGACGCGGGTGGCATCGACCAGCACGATGGCCGCGTCCGCGGTCGAGGCGCCGGTGACCATGTTGCGGGTGTACTGCTCGTGGCCCGGGGTATCCGCGATGATGAACTTGCGGCGCGCGGTCGAGAAGTAGCGGTAGGCCACGTCGATGGTGATGCCCTGCTCGCGCTCGGCCTCGAGGCCGTCGGTCAGCAGCGAGAAGTCGATCTGCTCGCCGGCGGTGCGCTTGTTCTTGGCGTTGGCCAGCGCGGTCAGCTGGTCCGACAGCACGGCCTTGCTGTCGTACAGCAGGCGGCCGATCAGCGTGCTCTTGCCGTCGTCGACGGAGCCGGCGGTGATGAAGCGCAGCAGGCCTTGATGGGTTGCTTGGTGAGTCATGTCTGGATCCTTTGCTGCGTGCGGCTTAGAAGTAGCCTTCCTTCTTGCGGCGTTCCATCGAGGCTTCGCTCGTCTGGTCGTCCATGCGGGTGGCGCCGCGCTCGGTGATCTCGGTCACCGCGGTCTCGGCGATGATCGCTTCCGGCGAATCGGCAACGCTGGCCACCGGGCAGGTGCAGCTGATGTCGCCGACGGTACGGAAGCGCACCGACAACACTTCGCTGACGTCGCCGTCCTGCTTGGGCGTGATCGGCGTGACCGGCACCAGCAGGCCGTTCTTGCGCACCACTTCGCGCTGGTGCGAATAGTAGATCGGCGGCAGCGCCAGCTTCTCGCGGGCGATGTACTGCCACACGTCCAGCTCGGTCCAGTTCGAGATCGGGAACACGCGCATCTGCTCGCCCTGCGCCATGCGTGCGTTGTACAGGCTCCACAGCTCGGGGCGCTGGGCCTTGGGGTCCCACTGGCCGAACTCGTCGCGGAACGAGAAGATGCGCTCCTTGGCGCGGGCCTTCTCTTCGTCGCGGCGGGCGCCGCCCATCAGCGCGTCGAACTGATGCTCGCCGATGGTTTCCAGCAGCGTCACGGCCTGGGCCGCGTTGCGCGAATCGGTTTCCTTGCGCAGGCGCACGGTGCCCCGCTTGATCGAGTCCTCGACATGGCCCACCACCAGGCGCGCGCCCAGCTCAGCCACGCGCTGGTCGCGGAAGGCGATCACTTCCGGATAGTTGTGGCCGGTGTCGATATGCACCAGCGGGAACGGCAGCTCGATCTTGCGCTCGCCCAGGCGGAAGGCCTTCAGCGCCAGGTGCAGCATCACGATCGAGTCCTTGCCGCCCGAGAACAGCAGCGCCGGGTTGCGGCACTCGGCCACCACCTCGCGGATGATGTAGATCGACTCGGCTTCGAGGCGGTCGAGGTGATCGTTCTGTACTTGCAACAGGTGCGCCACGCTGCTGGTGGCTTCTGCGATGTCGTTCATGATGCCCATTTTGTCCGGCCTCAATGCTTGATGTTCTGTTCGTGAAGCCCGCACTCTTTCGAGTCCTTGCTCTCCCACCACCAACGTCCCGCGCGCACATCCTCGCCCGCGCGCACGGCACGCGTACACGGCTCGCAGCCGATGCTGGGATAGCCCTTGGCGTGCAGGTCATTGATCGGCACGTTGTGGCGCTTCAGGTAAGCCCACACCTCCGGCTCGCTCCAGTCCGCCAGCGGGTTGAACTTGGGGATGCCGCGGGCTTCGTCCTGTTCCTCGAACGGCAGCTCGGCGCGCGTGACCGCCTGCTCGCGGCGCTGGCCGGTCAGCCAGGCGTCGGCGTGCGAGAGCGCGCGGTTGAGCGGCTCGACCTTGCGGATGCCGCAGCATTCCTTGCGCAGCTCGACGCTGTCGTAGAAGGCGTTGAGCCCGTGCTTCTTCAGGTAGTTCTCGACGGCCTCGGCGTCCGGCGTGAACTGCTCGATGCTGTAGCCGTAGTGCGCCTGCACCTTGTCCAGCACCGCCAGCGTCTCGGCGTGCAGGCGCCCGGTCTGCAGCGTGAACACGCGGATGCCGGCGCGCACGGCTTCGGTGCCGCGCAGGATGGCGTCGGTCAGCACCATGTCCTCGGCCGCCAGGCTCGAGGCAAAGCGCGCGCGGAAGAAGCGGCCGGCGATGCCCGCCAGGCGCTCGCCCAGCTCGCGTTCCTTCTGCGCCAGCGCTTCGATGCTGCCGGTGTATTCCGGCGCAACCCACAGCGCGGGCGGACGCAGCGCCGACACCGCTCCGGCATCGACCACCGCGATTTCGCTCAGCACCGTGTTCATGCCGTTTCCTTCGACTGCACGGCACCACCTTCGGTGCGCGCACGGCGGAACAGCGGCAGCGGCTCATCCACCGAAGCCTGGTAGGTCACGGTGAACTCGGTGAAGCCCTTGATGGCGTCCTCGATGTTCTTGTCGGCGCGCACCGCGAAGGCATCGAAGCCGCAGCGCTTCATGAAGTTGAGCTGGTCGCGCAGCACGTCGCCGATGGCGCGCAGCTGGCCCTTCCAGTGGTAGCGGGTGCGCAGCAGGTAGGCCGTGGAAAAGCCGCGGCCGTCGCGGAACACCGGGAAGTCCACCGCCACCAGCGCCACGCGCGCGAAATACGCCTCGGCATCGCCCGGCTCGTCTTCCGGGGCCAGCCACACGCCGGTGCGGGCCGCGTCGCGGCCGGCCAGCAGCGCTTCGTTGGCCTTGAACACCGACAGCGGGAACAGCACCGCGTCCTGGCTTTGCACGGCCGCTGCGATCTGCTCGTCGGTCAGCGGCTGCTCGGCGGTGCCGCGCAGCACGGTCCAGCCGTCATCGACGATGACGGGGGCGACGGTAGCGCCATCCTGTTGCAGTTGAATGATCTTTGCCATGTTCAGTCTCCGGTCCTCAGGCTTCAGCGCGCTCGCGCGGCTGCTTGTCGGCATAAACGCGCTCCTTGAACGGGGCGATGCCGATGCGGGACAGGGTTTCGATAAAGCGTTCGTCCTCGATGCGGTTGGCAACGAAGGTGTCGATGATGCGGGTCACCACCTCGGGCATTTCCTCGGCGCTGAACGACGGGCCGATCACCTTGCCCAGCGCGGTCTGGTTGCCCTGGGCGCCGCCCAGCGTGACCTGGTACCACTCCGAACCGTCCTTGTCGACGCCCAGCACGCCGATATTGCCGACGTGGTGGTGGCCGCAGGCGTTGATGCAGCCCGAGATGTTCAGCGAGATCTCGCCCAGGTCATAGACGTAGTCGAGGTCGTCGAAGCGGTCCTGGATCGCCTGCGCGATGGGGATCGACTTGGCGTTGGCCAGCGAGCAGAAATCGCCGCCCGGGCAGGCGATGATGTCGGTCAGCAGGCCGATGTTCGGGGTAGCCAGGCCGGCCTTCCTGGCCAGTTGCCAGAGCGCGTACAGGTCCTGCTTCTTCACGTCCGGCAGGATCAGGTTCTGCTCGTGCGCGACGCGCAGCTCGCCGAAGCCGAACTGGTCAGCCAGGTCGGCCACGGCTTCGATCTGCGCGTCGGTGGCGTCCCCCGGGGGCGAGGCCACGCCCGGCTTGGTCGACAGCGTCACCGCGGCGTAGCCCGGCACCTTGTGGCCGTGCACGTTGCGACTGACCCAGCGCGCAAAGGCCTTGTCTTCCAGCAGGTGGTTCTCGTACGAAGCATCGGTGTCGGCCAGCTTTTCATAGGCGGGCGGCGTGAAATACTGCGCCACGCGGTCGAACTCGGCCTGCGTCAGCGTGGCCGGGCCGTCCTTGCTGTGCTGCCACTCTTCCTCGACTTCCTGCGCGAACTTCTCTGCGCCGATGGCCTTCACCAGGATCTTGATGCGCGCCTTGTACTTGTTGTCGCGGCGGCCATAGCGGTTGTACACGCGGATGGCCGACTCGACGTAGGACAGCATGTGCTGCCACGGCAGGTCGTCCTTGATGATCGTGCCCAGGATCGGCGTGCGGCCCAGGCCGCCGCCGGCCAGGATGCGCAGGCGCGTTTCGCCTTCGGCGTTCTTGTAGGCGTAGATGCCGATATCGTGCATCTGCACCACGGCGCGGTCATTGGCCGAGGCCGAGATGGCGATCTTGAACTTGCGCGGCAGGAAGGCGAACTCCGGCTGGAAGGTGCTCCACTGGCGCAGCAGCTCGGCCAGCACGCGCGGGTCCACCGACTCGTCCGGCGCGACGCCGGCGAAGTGGTCGGTGGTGATGTTGCGCACGCAGTTGCCCGAGGTCTGGATGGCGTGCATCTCGACGCTGGCCAGCTCGGCCAGCACGTCGGGCACGCGCTCCAGCTCCATCCAGTTGTACTGGATGTTCTGGCGCGTGGAGAAGTGGCCATAGCCGCGGTCGTACTCGCGCGCGATATGGCCCAGCTTGCGCATCTGCTTCGACGACAGCAGGCCGTACGGAATCGCCACGCGCAGCATGTAGGCATGGCGCTGCATGTACAGGCCGTTCTGCAGGCGCAGCGGCAGGAATTCTTCCTCGGTCAGCTCGTCGGACAGGCGGCGGCGCACCTGGTCACGGAACTGGGCGACGCGCTCGGCGACGATGCGCTGGTCATATTGGTCGTACTGATACATGGCGGGGTCCGTTCAGTATTCGTTGAATTCAGGAAACGAGCTTGATGGCGACCAGCGTCAGCGTGGTCGCCAGTGCGGCACGCACCAGCCGTTCGGGCAGCGCCCGCGACAGTTGCGCGCCCAGCCAGATGCCGGGGATCGAACCCACCAGCAGCGCCAGCAGCAAATTCCAGTCGACCGTGCCGAGCCACACATGGCCCAGCCCGGCAAGCGCCGTCAGCGGGACGGCGTAGGCAATGTCGGTGCCGGCCACTTCAGCCGGCTTCATATGGGGATACAGCAGCAGGATCAGCGTGGCGCCAACCGCGCCGGCGCCGATCGACGACACCGTCACCAGCACGCCGATCACGGCGCCGACCACGATGGTGGCAATGACCTGGGCGCGGCCGTGCAGCTGGAAGCGCGGATTGCGTTCCAGCCAGGCCAGCATCTGCTTGCGGAACAGCAGCGACAATACGGTCAGCAGCACCGACACGCCGATGGTCAGGCGGATCGCGTGCAGCCACTGGGCGTTGAGCTCGCCGGCGCTCTTCAGCACCAGGATGGCGGCCACAGCCGCCGGCAGGCTGCCGATGCACAGGCGCCGCACCACCTGCCACTGCACATGGCCGTGGGCACGGTGCGCGATGGTGCCGAAGCCCTTGGTGATGGCGGCGAAGGCCAGGTCGGTGCCAACCGCGGTAGCCGGCGAAAAGCCGAACAGCAACGTCAGCAGCGGCGTCATCAACGAGCCCCCACCCACCCCGGTCAGACCGACGAGGACGCCTACAAACAGACCGGAAACCGTATAGGCAACAGACATGGGGGACTCGGTGGGAACCTGGCCCGTGGGTCTCGCATCACAAAGTGGCTGCTGCGAGAGGACGCACTGAGGGCTGGCCATTAATTAACAAAGTTCGAGAATCGTAATAAACTGGCCTCATACCTCAAACTAATAAGAAGTTGTTTGTTTATACGAACCCAGATATATGAACCTGCACCAGTTTCGCTTCGTGCGTGAGGCCGTCCGGCAGAACTACAACCTGACTGAGGCCGCCAAAGCGCTCTACACGTCACAACCCGGCGTGTCCAAGGCCATCATCGAGCTGGAAGAAGAGCTGGGCGTTGATATCTTTACCCGCCACGGCAAGCGCATCCGCAGCCTGACCGAGCCCGGCCGCCGCATCCTGAGCTCGGTCGAGAAGATCCTGCAGGAGGTGGAAAGCCTGAAGCGCGTCGGTATGGACTATGCGGCACAGGATCAGGGCAACTTCACCATCGCCACCACCCACACCCAGGCGCGCTACGCCCTGCCGCGGGTGATCAGCGAGTTCACCAAGCGCTACCCCAAGGTGCGGCTGTCGATCCAGCAGGGCAACCCGGCGCAGATCGCCGACATGCTGCTGCACGACCAGGCCGATATCGGCATCGCGACCGAAGGCATCTCCGCCGACAAGAACCTCGTGTCGCTGCCGGGCTACCAGTGGACCCATATGGTGATTACGCCACCCGAGCATCCGCTGCTGGACAAGAAGCACCTGGCGCTGGAAGACCTGATGGGCTACCCGCTGATCACCTACGATGCCAACTTTGCCGGCCGGACCAAGATCGACAAGGCCTTCGCGCTGCGCCACCTGGAGCCGGACATCGTGCTGGAGGCCATCGACGCGGACGTGATCAAGACGTACGTGGAGATCGGGCTGGGCGTGGGCATCGTCGCCGGCGTCGCCTATGATGCCGAGCGTGACCGCAACCTGCGCGGCATTTCGGCCGGCCACCTGTTTGGCAGCAACGTGACGCACCTGGCCGTCAAGCAGGGTGCCTACCTGCGCAGCTTTGTCTACACCTTCATCGAGCTGTTCTCGCCGACGCTCAACCGCAAGCTGGTTGAGCAGGCCATGTCCGGCGAACACGAAGCCTACGAACTCTGAGGACGGCCCGCCGCCTCTCCCTATATAAGAAGCAAACCCAACCATGCATCTGCTGCCCATCACGCCCTGCCGGCCGGAGGCCCTGTGAGCGACCTGCCCCGCATTCACTGGACCGAGGACGGCATCGAGCGCAGCGCCGCCTGGCGCTCTGAAGCCGGCCTGCCGCCGCCGCGCCGCGTGATCATCGCCGACGACACCACCAGCGCCGACACCGCCTACCGCCTGGCCTGCGAGGGCACCGCGCTGCTGTGGCGCGGCGACTTCCAGAACGCGCGCCAGCTGCTGCACGCGCTGGCCCGCCGCACCGAGCGCAAGCCCAAGAAGGCCAGCCGCCCCGGCCAGAAAGCCAGGGACAAGGCCAAGGGCGGGGCCGCTTCGCCAATCGAGGCCTTCAACCTGCACCGGCTGGCCCAGTCGCAGCGCGCCCGCACGCTGGGCATGCTGCTGCTGCCGTTCGAGGCCAGCCACGAGGTGCCGCTGCGCCGCGCGCCGGATGTGCGCGACGCCTGCGAACAGGTCTACGGCCCGGCCAGCGAGCCCTACGTGGCGTCGATGCGCGAGTTGCTGGGCATGATCGGCGCCTATGAATGGCGCAAGAAGGGCGTGGAGATCCCGGCGCTGGAAGACCGCATCCACCCCTGGTACGGCGTGTTCTCGCCGGTGCGCGGCGAGTATGTCGACCTGGTCGCGACCGAGCCGCTGCCGGCCAAGACCCTCGCCTTCGATATCGGCACCGGCACCGGCGTGCTGGCCGCGGTGCTGGCCCGCCGCGGCGTGCAGCGCGTGGTCGCCACTGACCAGGACCCGCGCGCGCTGGCCTGCGCGCGCGAGAACATCGCGCAGCTTGGCTACGCCGGGGAGGTCGAAATCGTGCAGGCCGACCTGTTCCCCGAAGGCCGGGCGCCGCTGGTGGTGTGCAACCCGCCCTGGGTGCCGGCCCGGCCCAGCTCGCCGGTCGAGCGCGCGGTCTACGACCCTGACAGCGCCATGCTGCGCGGCTTCCTGCAGGGGCTGGCCGAGCATCTGGCGCCGGGCGGCGAAGGCTGGCTGCTGCTGTCGGACCTGGCCGAGCATCTCGGCCTGCGCCCGCGCGAGGAACTGATGGGCTGGATCGACGCCGCCGGGCTGAAGGTGCTGGGCCGTTCCGATATCCGCCCGCGCCACCCGCGCGCGACGGATGCTGCCGACCCGCTGCACGCGGCGCGTTCCGCCGAGGTGACCACGCTCTGGCGCCTGGGCGTGCGCTGACCGGCACGGCCGCGGCGGGGCGCAGGCGTGCCCCGGCGGCCGAGTTCGGCTATCCTTCCCGTCACATATAAGAACGGAGGAGACCATGCTGACAATGCCCCTGCGCCCCCTGCTGCTGGCCGGCGCCCTGCTCTTCACCAGCGCCGCCGCGCATGCCGACATCCGTGTCGGCATCGATGTGTCCACCACCGGTCCGGCGGCCTCGATCGGCATCCCCTCCAAGAACACCGTGTTGATGTGGCCCCAGACCCTGGGCGGCCAGAAGGCGCACTACGTCATCCTTGACGACGGCACCGACCCGGCCGCGGCGGTGCGCAACGTGCGCAAGCTGATCTCCGAGGAAAAGGTCGACGTGATCGTCGGCCCCAACATCACCCCTACCGCCATCGCCGCGCTCGACGCCGTGGCCGAGGGCGAAACCCCGATGGTGGCACTGGCCGCCTCGGCCTCCATCGTCGAGCCGCAGACCGACGCCAAGCGCCGCTGGGCCTTCAAGATGCCGCAGAACGACTCGCACATGGCGACCGTGCTGACCGAGTACATGAGCAACCACGGCGTCAGGACCGTCGGCTTTATCGGCTTTGCCGACGCCTACGGCGAGAGCTGGTGGCGCGAGTTCTCGAAGCTGGCCGAGGTGCGCAAGATCAAGGTGGTCGCCAACGAGCGCTTCTCGCGCAACGACACCTCGGTGACCGGGCAGGTGCTCAAGCTGATGGCGGCAAACCCGGACGCGATCCTGATCGCCGGCGCCGGCACGCCGTCCGTACTGCCGCAGAAGACGCTGGGCGAGCGCGGCTACAAGGGCAAGGTCTACCAGACCCACGGCATCGCCACCTGGGACTTCCTGCGCATGGGCGGCAAGGATGTGGAAGGCACGCTGTTCCCGACCGGGCCGGTGGTGGTCGCGCGCCAGCTGCCCGAGAGCCACCCGGTGCGCAAGGTGGCGCTGGACTTCGTCAACCGCTACGAAAGCAAGTACGGCGCCGACAGCGTCACGCAGTTTGCCGGCGACGCCTGGGGCGCGTGGATGCTGCTGGACGACGCCGCCCGCCGCGCGCTGAAGACCGGCGCCCAGCCCGGCACGCGCGACTTCCGCGCCGCCATGCGCGACGCGCTGGAAGCCACCACCAACCTCACCATCCCCAACGGCGTGATGAACCTGAACCCGAAGGACCACCAGGGCTTCGACCAGCGTTCGCGCGTGATGGGGGTGATCCGCAACGGCAAGTTCGCCTATGCGGGCGATAAGTAGCCCGCCGCATCAAGAAAGGAAGCATGGCATGAGCACCACTCTCACCCCCACCACCGTCGCCTTCATCGGCCTGGGCGCCATGGGCTCGCACATGGTCCGCCACCTGCTGGCCGCCGGCCACACCGTGCGCGCCTTCGTGCGTCGCCCGGAAGCGGCCGAGGCCGCGCGCGCGCTGGGGGCGGAGCCCTTCTTCACTCCGGCTGAAGCGGCGCGCGGCGCCAGCGTCGTCTTCACCAACGTGACCTCGTCCGAAGACGTGCGCGAAGTGCTGTTGGGCGAGCAGGGCGTGATCCACGGCGCCGCGCCGGGCACCATCTGCGTGGACCACAGCACCATCTCGCCGATCGTCACGCGCGAGATCGCCGCGGCGCTGGCCGCGCGCGGCATCGAGGCGCTGGACTGCCCGGTCTCGGGCGGCACCATGGGCGCCGAGGCGGGCACGCTGACCATCATGGTCGGCGGCAAGCCCGAGATGCTCGAGCGCGTACGCCCGCTGCTGCAGCAGCTGGGCAAGACCATCACCCATATCGGCGACCACGGCGCGGGCCAGGTTGCCAAGCTGTGCAACCAGATCGCGCAGGTGGTCAATATCGAAGGCATTGCCGAGGCCATGCGTTTTGCCGCCGCGCAGAACGTCGACACCGGCCGCGTGTTCGAAGCCATGGCGACCGGCATGGCCGGCAGCCGCATGCTCGACCTGATGGGCCCCAAGATGGTGGCGCGCAACTTCGCCGCCGGCATCGAGGCGCGGCTGCACGACAAGGACTTCGGGCTGGCGCGCGATATCGCCGAAGAAATCGGCCTGGACCTGCCCGCGATGCAGGCCACCTCGGCGCAGCTGCGCACGCTGATGGCCAACGGCTGGGGCAAGGACGACACCTCGTCGCTGCTGCGCGTGCTGGAGGGCTGACGCCCTCGCGCCCGGTGCGCGCTCAGCGCTCCATCAGCCGCAGCACCGCGCGCGTCAGGGCACCGTCCGGGCTGGCAAAGCCCTCCAGCACGTTGAAGTGATGGCAGTCCGGCAGCACCAGGTCGCTTGCGGCCGGATGCGCCACCTTGGCCGGCCACGCCGCGCGGATCAGCGCGTGCTGGCGGTGGTATTCGGCGGCCTCGAGTTCCCCCACCGCGATCGCCAGCGGGGCACCGCTGGCCGGTGGCATGTACGCGGGCGACAGCCGCGCGACATCGTCTTCCGAGAACCGCAGGTCGCGCTGCAGGAAGGCAGCGCGCCGCAGCGGCTCCATGTCGTACAGCCCGCTGACCGAGAGCCCGCCCTTGACCAGGTCGGCCGGCAGCTCCGCGCCCAGCTGCGGCCAGCGCGCGGCCATCAGCATCGCCACCAGGTGGCCGCCGACGGAATGCCCGGCCAGGAAGAGCTTGTCCGGATCATGGCCCAGCCGGTCCGCCTGCCGGTACAGCCAGGCGACGCTGCGCAACACCTGCCGCACGATCTCCGGCACCGTCACCGCAGGCACCAGCGTGTAGTTCACCACCGCCACCGACACCCCCAGCGCCGGCAGCGCGCTGGCAACAAAGCTGTGGTCGTGCTTGTCCAGCGCCCGGTAGTAGCCGCCGTGCACGAAGACCAGCAGCGGCGGCAGCGCCCCGTTGGCCCGCTGCGCGGGGAAGTAGTCCAGCGTCTCGTCCTGCGCATGGCGCGAGTCCTCGCCGGCATAGCTCAGGTCCGCCAGATAAGCGCCGCGTGCGCGCACCCCGGCGGACCACTGCGCCCAGCGCGCCATATGCACGGCGTTGTCCGGCACATTGGCGCGGTTGTTGTATTCCCGGTCATAGAAGCCGGGGTCCTGCGAAGGCAGGCTGGCGAGGCGCGCCAGCGAAGCTTGGTCGGTCATGGCAGTCGGGGGTGGTCGGGACGATGGGCGAGTGAGAGGCTGGGCGCCATGCTACCGGATTTGCGCAGCCGCGCACTGGTTGTCCGACGACGGGATTTCCGGCATAATTCCCGGCTCAGCACGGTGCCGGTTCCGGCGCCATACACCCTGCCCGGGTGGTGAAACAGGTAGACGCAGGGGACTCAAAATCCCCCGCCGCAAGGCGTGTCGGTTCGAGTCCGACCCCGGGCACCATCGGCTTCTTCCCGACTAGTTCCCAGCATTGCCTCCGTGGTGCCATCTCGGCCGCGGGTCGGCGCACGCCTCCTGGCCTCGGACGTGCCCCGCCAGCCACTTTGCCTGAGCGCCTGTCGGACGGCGCCCACTGGCGCGCCCTCGCCCGGCTACCTATCCTATGGCATTGCCAACCCCCTTTCCCGGAGCGAACCATGAAGCGACTCGCCCTTTCCGCCCTCGCCTGTTCCGCGCTGCTGGCCGGCTGTGCCGGCGCCAATATGGAAAGCCTGACGCAGGCCGGCGGCAGCCTCTTTACCGCCGCGACGCTGTCGGACAGCAACGTCAAGATGCTGTCCGACCAGTCCTGCGCGGAAATGGACCAGAAGAACACCATCGCACCGGCGGACAGCACCTACGCCAAGCGCCTGGCCAATGTGATGAGCGGGCTGGGCAACACCGGGCTGCCACTCAATGCCAAGGTGTATGTGACCAAGGACGTCAATGCCTGGGCCATGGCCAACGGTTGCGTGCGGGTCTACAGCGGCCTGATGGACTTGCTCAGCGACGATGAAGTGCGTGGCGTGGTGGGCCATGAAATCGGCCATGTGTCGCTGGGCCATACCAAGGCCGCGATGCAGGTGGCCTACACCACGGCTGCGGCGCGCGGGCTGCTGGGGTCGACTGGCGTGGCTTCGCTGACGGCGCTATCGTCGTCGCAGATCGGCGCGCTCGCCGAGCAGTTCGTCAATGCGCAGTTCTCGCAGCGGCAGGAAACCGCGGCCGACGACTATTCGTTCGACCTGCTGACCAAAAACGGCGCCAACCGCCAGGCCCTGGCATCGGCGTTCCGCAAGATGTCGACCCTCGATGGCGGACAGTCGAGCATGCTCAGCTCGCACCCGGGATCGCTGGAGCGCGCCAAGCATATCGAAGCCCGCCTGGCCGGCGGGCGCTGACAGCGGCGCATTTGCCCTTGCCGCCGCACCCGTTCGGGTGAGGCGGCACCTCCCTCCCGACTGCCCCGCTTCACTTCCCTCGCGCACCGCTCCCGACATCGTTTCCACACTCGCGCGGCCATGCCCGCGGCGCGTTGACTGCGCTTAATTCGCCGACAAAAGCTTTCACTACGCTGGCCGGAAACCGGCGGAGATAATGCCTCACGCTGCATTAACGCGGTTGATGCGGTCGCGCCACTGCATGCGCGATCCGCGGCGCCAACGCTGCACCTGCCAGCTGCGGTGTGCGCGCCGCCACCGTGATTGCCGTGATCGCCATGATCACCTTCATGCCCGAACGACACGCCCCCGCGCCATGGACATGCCCCGCCTCCGCTCGCCCCGCACCCGCAGTCCTGCGCTGCCCCGTCCTGCCCTGAATTTCCCCCACCCCCGCAATCCGATGCAACGACTCACCCAACCCGCATCACTCGCTTCAGGAGCCTTCGATGGAATGGTTGCATGAGATTTTCCAGAAGTCGCCCGAATCGGCGCTGTTCCTTGCGCTGTCGGTCGGCTACGCCATCGGCAAGATCACCTTCGGGCGCTTCCAGCTAGGCGGCGTGGCTGGCTCGCTGCTCGCCGCGGTGGTGATCAGCCAGGTCGGCGTCGAGATCGACAACGGCGTCAAGGCCGTGATGTTCGCGGTGTTCATCTACGCGGTGGGCTATGAAAGCGGTCCGCAGTTCTTCAACTCGCTGAACCGCAGCTCGCTGCGCGAGATCGCCATGGCGGTGTTCATGGCGGTGTGCGGCCTGGTCACGGTGGTGGTGCTGGCCAGGCTGTTCCACCTCGACAAGGGCCTGGCCGCTGGCCTGGCCGCCGGCGGCATGACCCAGTCGGCGATCATCGGCACTGCGGGTGATGCCATCACCAAGCTGGGCTTGCCGCCCGACCAGGTCAAGACGCTGCAGGCCAATGTGGCGATCGGCTATGCCGTGACCTATGTGTTCGGCTCGCTGGGCGCGATCATCGTGTGCGTGAATATCCTGCCGCGCTTCATGAAGTCGGACCTGAAGACCGACGCCAAGAAGATCGAAGCCCAGCTCAGCGGCGGCCTGCCGCAGTACGGGCCGGGCCAGCGCGGCGCCCTGCCGCGCCTGGTGGGCCGGATCTTCCGCGTGACGGGTGCGGCCGGCAAGACCGTGTCGCAGATCGAGATCGGCGGCGAGGACCTGGTCACCGTGGAAAAGGTGCAGCGTGGCGGCAAGCCGCTGGACGTCAAGCAGGACCTGGTGCTGCAGGCCGACGACCTGGTGCTGCTGGTGGGCCGGCGCGATGCCATGGTGCCGACTGCCGCGCAAATCGGCGAGGAAGTGGCCGATGCCGAGGGCATGGGCGTGGTGATGCAGTCGCGCAACCTGGTGTTCACGGCCAAGGGCATGAACAACATGACCGTGGCCGAGATCGTCGACACGGTCGGCCGCGACGTGCGCCACGGCGTGTACATCGAGCGTATCGAGCGCTTCGACCATCCGCTGCCACTGCTGCCGGACCTCAAGCTGCAGCACGGCGACATCATCACGCTCTACGGCACCCCCGCCGACACCAAGCGTGCCGCCGAGATCGCCGGCTATGAGCTGGTGCCCAGCGAGAAGACGGACTTCGTCTACTTCGGCGCCGGCGTGCTGGTGGGCCTGCTGATCGGCCTGCTGGTGTGGCGCGTGGGTGCGATCCCGCTGACGCTCGGCGCCGGCGGCGGCGCGCTGCTGTCGGGCCTGGTGTTTGGCTGGGCGCGGTCCAAGCACAAGATGTACGGAGCGATGCCGACCGCGGCCTGCCAGCTGCTGAAGGACTTCGGCCTGGCCGCGTTCGTGGCCATCGTCGGCATCAACTCCGGCCTGCAGGCGGTGACCACGCTGCGCCAGAGCGGCCTGACCATCTTCCTGCTGGGCGCGGTGGTGACGCTGCTGCCGCTGTTCCTGACCATGCTGTTCGGCCGCTACGTGCTGAAGTACGACAACGCCGCCGTGCTGGCTGGCGCGCTGTCAGGCTCGCGCAGCGCCAACCCGGCCTTCGGCGGCATCCTGGACAAGGCCGAAAGCCCGGTGCCGACGGTGCCGTTCGCCATCACCTATGCCCTGGCCAACGTGCTGCTGACGCTGCTGGGACCACTGGTGGTCGGGCTCGTCTAGCGCGCGTTTCCTTCGATATCCCTCCTGCTGCGCGGGCATTCCCTCTCCACCGGCCCGCCAGCCCTACCGACAAGCGTCCACACAGGAGCAAGCCATGAGCAAGTTCGATATCTCCAAGCTGTCCAGCCTCTCCCCCTTCGAGCTGAAGGACGAGCTGATCAAGCTGGCCAGCAGCGACGCGGAACGCCTGATGCTGAACGCCGGCCGCGGCAATCCCAACTTCCTCGCCACCGTGCCGCGCCACGGCTTCTGGCAACTGGGCCTGTTTGCCATGCGCGAGTCCGAGCGCTCGTTCTCCTACATGCCCGAGGGCGTGGGCGGTTTCCCGCGCCGCGAAGGCATCGAGGAACGCTTCAACCTGTTTGCGCGCGAGTTTGCCGACACCCCGGGGGTGAAGTTCCTCGCCGGAGCGGTGTCGTATGTGCGCGACCAGCTCGGCCTGAGCGCGGGTGATTTCCTCTATGAAATGTGCGAAGGCATCCTGGCCTGCAACTACCCGGTGCCGGACCGCATGCTGAAGCTATCTGAGGTCGTGGTCGGCCAGTACATCCGCAAGGAAATGATCGGCGACCATCCGTTCATCGGCGATTTCGATCTGTTCGCGGTTGAAGGCGGCACCGCGGCGATGACCTACCTGTTCAACTCCATTCGCGAGAACCACCTGCTCACGGCCGGCGACACCATCGCGCTGGGCATGCCGATCTTCACGCCGTATATCGAGATCCCGGAACTGAACGACTACCAGCTGGTGGAAGTGTCGGTCAATGCCGATCCCGAGTCGCACTGGCAGTATTCGAAGAAGGAGCTCGACAAGCTGCGCGACCCCAAGGTCAAGGCCTTCTTCCTGGTCAACCCGAGCAACCCGCCCTCAGTGCGCATGAGCGACGAAAGCCTGGAGTACCTGGCCTCGATCGTCAAGGAGCGCCCGGACCTGATCATCCTGACCGACGACGTCTACGGCACCTTTGCCGACAACTTCGTCTCGCTGTTCGCGATGTGCCCGAAGAACACCATCCTGGTGTACTCGTTCTCCAAGTACTTCGGCGCGACCGGCTGGCGCCTGGGCGTGATCGCCACGCACCGCGACAATATCTTCGACCTGCAGATCGGCAAGCTGCCCGACGTGCAACGCCAGCAGCTGAACCAGCGCTACAGCTCGATCACCACCGAGCCGCAGAAGCTCAAGTTCATCGACCGCCTGGTGGCCGACAGCCGCACGGTGGCGCTGAACCACACGGCCGGCCTGTCGACCCCGCAGCAGGTGCAGATGGTGCTGTTCTCGCTGTTCTCGCTGATGGATACGCCGGACAACTACAAGAACGCGATGAAGCGGCTGATCCGCAGCCGCAAGGCCGCGCTGTACCGCGAGATCGGCATCGCGCCGGAAAGCGACGACCCGAATGCCGTGGACTACTACACGCTGCTCGATATCGAGCAGCTGGGCGGCAAGGCGATCGGTCCGGACTTCGTCAAATGGGTGATGAACTCGGTCGAGCCGAACGAATTGCTGTTCCAGCTGGCCGATGAGGCAGGCGTGGTGCTGCTGCCGGGCCGCGGCTTCGGCACGCGCCACCCGTCAGGGCGGGTGTCGCTGGCCAACCTGAATGAAGCTGACTATGCCAAGATCGGGCGCTCGATCCGCAAGTTGTTCGAAGCGTATGTGGAGAAGTACAACGCGGCGACGGGGAGCAAGGCCGACAAGAATGTCGTGAAGAAATAGGCCTTCGCTGGCGTGGCTCGCAGCCCGGCTTCAGGCCGGGCTTTTTTGTTCAGTGTTGCGTTATGCCGGGGCCGAGATGCGATCAAACCCTCAAGCGGATCCTGCGCCCGATGACACCGCAACGTTTTCCAGAATCCCCAAGCGATAACCTGAGGTAAATCGGAGATTCGATCATTTGATTAGAAGCATATTCCAGCCATTGCTATAGTTGTCTCCACTTTCCTGCGCGCAGGCCATTGGCTCTGCAGCAGGCTCAAGCCGCATTCTGGTTGCGCGGCGCCGCCAATTACCCATTCCAATAAGATCACCGCCCTTTGAAAGGGCGGATGGAGACATTCGGTCATGCAAGCTGCTGTCCCACTCAGTTCAGGCGTATCACACGCGGCGCCGTTGCTGGCCGCCGCAACCGCCATCTAGCTGCGCCCGTCCCGCCAGACAAGGGTGACGGCACAACACCGGCCACAGCGTGTCGCCAGCACGCGGGCGATCCCGGTATAGCGAAACCTCGCCACCGCTATCCACCCTCTGTCCCATTCAAAGGAATTCTCCGCGCATCAGGAGATCGGAAATGCCACCTGCGCTTCCCGCGGCCGTGCGCTGGATATTGCCGCTCGGCCTCACGCTTTGCCTCTGCATTCTCGGCGCGCGGGCCGCGCCCGGCTGGCCCGCGCAATGGCTGAGCCGCCCGATTTCCGGTACCGCCGCCGCGCACCACGTCGTGCTCTGGGTAGCCTGGCATGGGCGCCTGATGGTGCTCAGCTGGGGACTATTGCTGCCGCTCGGCATCCTGGTCGCCCGCTTCTTCAAGGTGACGCCGTCGCAAGCCTGGCCTGCCGTGCTCGATCGCAAGACCTGGTGGCGCGCCCACTTGTGGATGCAGGGCAGCGGCGTTGCGCTGATGTCGGTGGGCGTGCTGTTGGTCCTGGGCCACGGCGGCGGCATGCCCGATACGCTGGCGCGCTGGCACCACCTCGGCGGCTGGGCACTGGTGGCCTGCGCCGCGCTGCAGGTAGGCGGCGGGCTGTTGCGCGGCAGCAAGGGCGGGCCCACCAGCAACTGCCTGCGCGGCGACCACTACGACATGAGCGCGCGCCGGGTGGTGTTCGAGTGGCTGCACAAAGTCATTGGCTGGAGTTCGCTGCCGCTTGCCATCGCAACCATCGGCATCGGCCTCGCGCTGGCCGATGCGCCGCGCTGGATGCCGCTGCTGCTGGGCGCCTGGTGGCTGACGCTGGCGGCGCTCGCGCTGGCATTGCAGCGCGCGGGCTTCTGCATCGACACGTATCAGGCGATCTGGGGCCCCGATCCCAGGCACCCGGGCAATCGACGACGGCCCATCGGCTGGGGCATCACCAGCTTTCCCTCACAGCCGGCATCGTCGTCCGGCACGCACCGGCCGCAGGCGTGGCCGGCTGAACACAAGGATTAGACGTGGCAATACTGATATTCGGCGGTGCGGCAGCGATCCTGCTGTTGCTCGCCCTGATCCTGATCGCAAAGCTGCACCCCTTCCTGGCACTGATCCTGGTGGCCACGGGCGTCGCCGTCGTGGCCGGCGTACCGGTGAGCCAGATTGCCGATGCGGTCGAAGGCGGCCTGGGCAAGACCCTGGGCCATGTCGCCGTGATCATCGCCTTCGGCGCGATGATCGGACGCATGATTGAATTGTCGGGCGGCGCGCAGGTGCTGGCCAACCGGTTGATCGAGCGCTTCGGCGACAAACGCGTGCCGCTGGCCATGGCCTGTACCGCATTCGGCGTCGGCATTCCGGTGTTCTTTGAAGTCGGCGTCATGATGCTGATGCCGCTGGTCTACGGGCTCACGCGCACCCGCGGCATTCCGCTGGTGGTGATTGGCCTGCCGGTGTGCGCCGTGTTGCTGGTGGTGCATGCCCTGCTGCCGCCGCACCCGGGCATGGTGGCAGTGGCCGGGGAACTCGGCATCGAGATCGGCCGCCTGCTGCTGATCGGCCTGCCGGTCGCGCTGGTCACTGGCCTGGTGACTTTCCTGGCATCGCGGCGACTGACCAGGCGGCCGTTCCATATGGCAGCCGATATCGCCGCCGAAGTGGGCCAGGCCACAGGCAGCGCCCCAAAGGTCCACGCGGCATCCGCCAGCCTGGGCAGCGGTGCGCCGCCGGGCGCCCGTCTCGTCGCCGGGCTGATCGCGCTGCCGATCGTGCTGATCCTGGCCGGGACGCTGGCCCAGGTGCTGTTGCCGCAAGGCTTCTTCGGGCGCTCGGCGCTGATGTTTCTCGGCATCCCGTACGTCGCGCTGTTGCTGGGCCTGATGCTCTGTGCCTATCTGCTGGGCACCCGTCGCGGCGCGCCGCTGGCGACGGTGTCCGAGGTGGCCGGCGCCGCCATCCCGACCGTATCGGTGGTGATCCTGATCACCGGCGCCGGCGGCGCTTTCGCCAAGATCCTGGTGTCGACCGGAATCGGCCCCGCGCTGGCGACGTCGCTGCAGTCTTCGGGTCTGCCGCTGGCCGTCCTCGCGTTCCTGCTGGCGATGCTGTTGCGCGCGGCACAGGGGCCCACCACCGTGGCGCTGATGACCACGGCCGGCATCATCGCCCCGCTGGTCGCGCAGGCTTCGCCCGGTCCCAACCATCTGGCCCTGATCGGCCTGGCGATGGGCGCGGGCGGCATGGCGGTCTCCCACGTCAACGATGCGGGCTTCTGGATCGTGACCCGGATGCTGGGCCTGAGCGTCGGCGATGGACTAAGGAGCTGGACGGTGCTGACGACGCTTGCCGGTATCGCAGCCCTTGGCCTGATCCTCTTGCTGTGGCAGTTCGTGTAAAGACCGCTTGGGTGTCTTTGCAACGGGATAAAGGAAGACCATGGATACAGTCCGGATATTCGATGAGCGCGCACGCGAGCTGCCGCTGGCGGGCGAACGGCTCGAGCAACTGGCATGCAGGGCAACCTGGAGCGAGGGGCCGGTGTGGTTGCCCGACGAGGATGCGGTGCTGTGGAGCGACATCCCCAACGACCGCATCCTGCGCTGGAGCGCCGCGGATGGCATGTCGGTCTGGCGTACGGGCGCCGGGTTCACCAACGGCCACGCACTGGAGGCGGACGGCTCGCTGCTGCATTGCTCGCACGGAAAGCGGGCCATCGTGCGGACGCATCGCAGCGGTGCCCGCCTTGGCGAGGACGAACTGGTCGTCAGCCACTATCAGGGGCGGCGCCTGAATTCGCCCAATGACATCGTGGTCAAGCGCGATGGCACCTTGTGGTTCACCGATCCGCCGTATGGGATCCTGTCGGACCGCGAAGGCCACCGGGCCGATCCTGAGCTGCGACACAACTATGTGTTTCGCTACGATCCCGCCGTCGGTGCGCTGGAAGTCGCCAGCGACTTGATCGAGGAGCCGAACGGGCTGGCATTCTCGCCCGATGAAGACGTGCTTTATGTCTCCGATACCTCGGCGGCATTGCGCGACGATGGTCATCACCATATCGTCGCCTTCGACGTCGTTGCGGGACGGGTGCTGGCCAACCCGCGGGTCTTCGCCGTCATCGCGCCCGGACTGCCGGACGGATTTCGCGTGGACCGGCGCGGATGGCTCTTTACCAGCAGCGCCAGCGGCGTGCAGGTTTTCCATCCGGACGGGACGCGGCTTGCGCATATTCCCGTGCCGGAGAAGGTCGGCAACCTCGTTTTCGGCGGCGCCGAGGGCGATGCCTTGTTCATCGCCGCCAGCACTTCGCTCTACCGCCTGCGGCTTGGTCAGCGCTTGACGTGAGCTGGCAGCGCTGCGCGGCAGCCATCGTGCCGCGCCAGCGCCTTAGCGCGTTTCGACGAACTCCAGCACCGTCGCCAGCATCCCTCGCAAAGCCGGCTGCAACGCCGCCGCACGCGCCTCGTCGTAGGCGAACGGATACGTCTCGCTCATGTAGGCGACCTGCGACAGCTCGAGCTGCACCGCATGCACGCCGTCCTGCGGCTTGCCATATTGGCGCGTGATATAGCCGCCCTTGAAGCGCCCGTTGAGCACCGCGGTATGGCCGGCCACCGCGCCAGCCTGCTCAAGCAGCTGATGCGCAAGCGACGCGTCGCAGCTCTCGCCGTTGGCCGTGCCGAGGTTGAAGTCCGGCAGCCTGCCTTCGAAGAAGCGCGGCAGCACCGAGCGGATCGAATGCGCATCCCACAGCGCGATGGTGCCGTGCTCCGCCTTCAGGCGGGCCAGTTCCGCGGCCAGCGCCTGGTGGTACGGGCGCCAGATCGCATCGCGGCGCGCGGCGATTTCGGCATCGTCGGGGCCGTTGCCGTCGACGTACAGCGGCGTCTTGTCGAAGGTGTCGACCGGGCACAAGCCCGTGGTGTCCTGGCCGGGATACAGGTTGGCGTTATCGGGCGGTCGGTTCAGGTCGACCACGTAGCGCGAATGCGTGGCCACCAGCACCGACGCACCCAGTTCGCGGGCGAAGCTGTAGAGGCGTTCCAGGTGCCAGTCGGTGTCGGGCACGGTGCGCGCTTCGGCCGTCAGGCGCTGCGAGACCGAAGCCGGCAGGTGCGTGCCGACGTGCGGCATCGATACCAGCAACGGGCGCGTGCCGCGATGCAGGGTGAAGGCGGGGGTATCGGTGGAGAAGGACATTGTCTTTGCGATGCAGTGGGCGTAGCCCGGTTTCAGTCGGCCAGCAGGCCGGCGCGCGCCGCGATGAACAGGCGCCCCGCATCCGCCTGCAGCGGATGCGCGCCATGCTGCACGCGGCTGCGTCCGGCGGTACGGACATCCGCTAGTGTCTCATGACCGTGGCAGGCAAACACATGGGTGGCCAGCGCCTGCGGCCCGTCGAGGCCCGCCAGCGTCGGATGCGCGCCATCCAGCACCACGAAATCGGCCTGCTGGCCTGGCACAAGCCCCGCCACGGCGCGGCCGCTGGCACGCGTGCCACCGGCCACGGCTTCGAGATACAGCCGGTCGGCCACCTGTGCATGCGTGTCGGAGGCCAGCACATTGCGCCGCTGCAGGCCGAGCCGCTGGCCGTATTCGAACAAGCGCAGCTCCTCGGCCACGCTGACGCTGGCATGGCTGTCGGAGCCGATGCCCCATGCGCCCTGCTGCGCCAGGTAGGGCGCGGCCTCGAACACGCCGTCGCCCAGGTTGGCCTCGGTGGTCGGGCAGATGCCGGCCACCGCGCCGCTGTGCGCCAGGCGCCGGCGCTCGTCCCAGTCCATATGGGTGGCGTGCACCAGGCACCAGCGCGCGTCGACCTCTACATGGTCGAACAGCCAGGTCACCGGGCGCGTGCCCGACCACGCGATGCAATCGTCGACCTCTTTCTGCTGCTCGGCGATATGGATATGGATGGGCGCCTGCGGGTCGATCGCCTGCAGTCCCGCCAGTGCGTGGGCGAGGCTTTCCTCCGGCACCGCGCGCAGCGAGTGCGGTGCCAGCCCCAGCCTCGCGCCGGACTGCGCGCACGCGGGGGCCAGCCGTTCCAGGAGCCGCAGCATCGCGTCGGTGTCGTGCAGGAAGCGGCGCTGCTCGGCCAGCGGCGGCTTGCCGCCAAAGCCGGCGGTCTGGTACAGCACCGGCAGCAGCGTCATGCCGATGCCAGTACGCCGGGCCGCGCGCAGCAGCCGCAGCGACATCTCGGCGGCATCGGCATAGGGCGTGCCGCCGGCATCGTGATGGACGTAGTGGAACTCGCACACGCTGGTGTAGCCCGCACGCAGCATCTCGATATAGAGCTGGGTGGCGATGGCCTCCAGCGTGTCGGGCGAGAGCCGCTGCGCGAAGCGGTACATCAGCGTGCGCCAGCTCCAGAATGAATCGGCACCCGCCGGATCGTCGCCCTGCGGGCGGCTGCGGAATTCCGTCAGGCCGGCAAAGCCGCGCTGGAACGCATGCGAGTGCAGGTTGGGCATGCCGGGCAGCACGGGACCGGCCGCATGCGGCACGCCTGCGGCTGGCTCCGTGCCGGGCTGCACGGTGGTGAAGCGGCCCTGCTCATCCCAGGCCAGCAGCACATCGCGCGCCCAGCCGGCCGGCAGCAGCGCAAACGGAGCGAAGAGTTGCGAGCCACTCATGCCGAGGCTCCTTCGTGCGCATGCACACGCCCTTGCCGCACCACCGTCGCGACCGGGTTGCGGCCGAACCAGTACGCCAGCTCGGCGGGCGAATCGATGCGCCACAGCGCGAAGTCGGCCACGCGCCCTGCTTCCAGCCGCCCGTGGCGATCCGATGCGCCCAGCGCACGCGCGGCGTGCACGGTCACGCCGGCAAGCGCTTCGGGCACGGTCAGGCGGAACAGGGTGCAGGCCATATTCATCATCAGCAGCAGCGAAGTGACCGGCGACGTACCCGGATTGTGATCGGTCGAGATTGCCATCGGCACGCCGTACTGGCGTAGCAGCGCGATCGGCGGCAGGTTGGTGTCGCGCAGGAAGTAGTAGGCGCCGGGCAGCAGCACCGCCACCGTGCCGGCCTCCGCCATCGCCGCGACGCCGGCCTCGTCGAGATGCTCGAGGTGATCGGCGGACAAGGCGCGGTGGCGAGCGGCGAGCGCGGCGCCGCCGAGGTTGCTCAGTTGCTCGGCATGCAGCTTGACGCGCACGCCATGGCGCGCCGCCGCCTCGAACACGCGCCCGGTCTGTGCGATCGAGAAACCGATCGATTCGCAGAAGGCATCGACGGCGTCGACCAGTCCTTCCCCGGCCAGTGCCGGCAGCATGGTGTTGCAGACCAGGTCGATATAGTCGTCGGCACGGCCCGCGTACTCCGGCGGCAATGCGTGCGCGCCCAGGAAGGTCGTGTAGACCGAAATCCCGAAGTGCTCGCCAAGCCGGCGCGCCACGCGCAGCTGCTTGCGCTCGGCTTCCAGGCTCAGCCCGTAGCCCGACTTGATCTCGATGGCGGTGACGCCCTCGGCCAGCAGCGGCTGCAGGCGCGCGGCGGCCTGGGCAAACAGCGTGTCTTCATCTGCGGCACGCGTGGCGCGCACGGTCGAGACGATGCCGCCGCCGGCGCGCGCAATCTCTTCGTAGCCGGCGCCGGCCAGCCGCATCGCGAACTCGTCGGCGCGCTGGCCGCCGTAGACCAGGTGCGTATGGCAGTCGACCAGCCCAGGCGTGATCCATGCCCCGTGAGCATCATGGCGCGCCGCGCCGCGATAGGCATCCGGCAGGTCCGCCGTGGCACCCAGCCAGGCGATGCACCCATGCTCCACCACCAGCGCGGCATCGCGGATCGCGTGCGCCGGATCGGCATCGGGCAGCAGGTGGCAGTTGTGCCAGACGCCGTCCGCGCTGGGCGCGGACGATACAGAGGGCAGCGTCATTGACCGGGCTCCGTCTCAAGGGTGACGCACAGGCACAGGGCCGCGTCACCCACAGGTTCAAACGATGGCGTGGATGGGGGTTCCGCAGCGCCGCAGAGCGCTCCTTCGCCCGCTTGCAGCAGCAGGCCGGCATCCTGCGCCTGCCATGCGCCGCTGACGGCCAGCAGGCAGACGGCATGGCCGCCGGTGCCAGGCACGAACCCCTGCCGGAACACCTCGACGCGCGCGCGGCAGTGGCCGCGCCGCGTCATCACGTTGAAGTCGCGCGTGACGCCGTCGATCAGCGTCGCCTGCAGGCTGGTATCGCCGGAGAAGGCGAACGGCTCGCCGATATGGTCAAGGCGATGGCTGAAGCTGGCGTCGTCCGCACGCAGCGTCACGCCGGCGCCCTCCAGCAGCACGATCTGGCGATCGATGCCGGGAAACGCCGAGAACGGCCCGTCCTGCCCGATATCGGCCACGCTCAGGCGCCACATGAAGTCATCCATGCCGGCGCCCGGCGGCCACACCGCGATCTCGCGCGTGTTGCCGCCGCCGTTCTTCCAGCGCGTGGGCGCGATCTCGGCCAGCGCGAACCGTTGAAATAGCGTCAGGCTCATGCGCCCTTCACCATCGGCAGGTTCAGGCCCTTCTCGTGCGCGCATTCGATGGCGATGTCATAGCCCGCGTCCGCATGGCGCATCACGCCGGTGGCCGGGTCGTTCCACAGCACGCGCTCGATGCGCCTGGCCGCGGCATCGGTGCCGTCGCACACGATCACCACGCCCGAATGCTGCGAGAAGCCCATGCCGACGCCGCCGCCGTGGTGCAGGCTGACCCAGGTGGCGCCGCCCGCGGTGTTCAGCAGCGCGTTGAGCAGCGGCCAGTCCGACACCGCATCCGAGCCGTCGCGCATGGCCTCGGTCTCGCGGTTGGGCGAAGCCACCGAGCCGCAGTCCAGGTGATCGCGGCCGATCACCACCGGCGCCTTCAGCTCGCCCGACTTGACCATCTCGTTGAAGGCCAGGCCGGCGCGGTGGCGTTCATCCAGCCCCACCCAGCAGATGCGCGCGGGCAGGCCCTGGAAGGCGATGCGGTCGTGCGCCATGTCGAGCCAGCGGTGCAGGTGCTTGTCCTCGGGGAACAGCTCCTTCATCTTGGCATCGGTCTTGTAGATATCTTCCGGATCGCCCGACAGCGCGACCCAGCGGAACGGGCCCTTGCCGCGGCAGAACAGCGGACGGATATAGGCCGGCACGAAGCCCGGGAAATCAAAGGCATTCTTCACGCCCTCGTCGAACGCGACCTGGCGGATATTGTTGCCGTAGTCGACCGTCGGCACGCCCATCTTCTGGAAGTCGAGCATGGCCTGCACGTGCTTGACGATGGACGGGCGCGCGGCGGCTTCCACCGACTTGGGATCCTGCGTGCGCGCCGCTTCCCATTGAGCGACGGTCCAACCGGCCGGCAGGTAGCCGTTGACCAGGTCGTGCGCCGAGGTCTGGTCGGTGACGATGTCCGGGCGCATGCCTCCGGCCTGCGCGCGCTTGACCAGTTCCGGCAGGATCTCGGCGGCGTTGCCGAGCAGGCCGACCGAGATCGCTTCCTTCTTTTGCGTGGCCTCGGCGATCATCGCCAGCGCTTCATCCAGCGTGGTGGCCTTCTTGTCGACATAACGCGTGCGCAGGCGGAAATCGATGCGCGACTCCTGGCACTCGATCGCCAGCACGCAGGCGCCGGCGAGCACGCCCGCCAGCGGCTGCGCGCCGCCCATGCCGCCCAGGCCGGCGGTCAGGATCCACTTGCCCGACAGGTCGCCGTTGTAGTGCTGGCGGCCGGCCTCGACAAAGGTCTCGTAGGTGCCCTGCACGATGCCCTGCGTGCCGATGTAGATCCACGAGCCCGCGGTCATCTGGCCGTACATCATCAGGCCGGCGCGGTCCAGCTCGTTGAACTTGTCCCAGTTGGCCCAGTGCGGCACCAGGTTGGAGTTGGCGATCAGCACGCGCGGCGCATCGGCATGGGTGCGGAACACGCCCACCGGCTTGCCCGACTGCACCAGCAGCGACTCGTCCTCACCCAGGCGGCGCAGGCTGTCCAGGATGGCGTCGAAGCATTCCCAGTTGCGCGCGGCCTTGCCAATGCCGCCGTAGACCACCAGGTCCTGCGGACGCTCGGCCACGTCCGGGTCGAGGTTGTTCTGGATCATGCGGTAGGCGGCTTCGATCAGCCAGTTCTTGCAGTGCAGCTGGCTGCCGCGCGGGGCGCGGATTTCGCGCTGGCCGCGCTGGATGAATTGGTTTTCGTTGGCGTTCATGTCTTGTTCTCCTGCTGCGGGTCTGGTCTGGCAGTGTCGGCGCGGGGCGCGTTACGACAGGTTGGTCGGCAGGATCGCGCGCACGGCATCGGGCCAGCCCGCGCCGGCATCGCCCTGCACCACCCATTGCTTCATCGCTTCGATATCCGGTGCCAGGTAGCGGTCCTCTTCGACAAAGGCCACGCGCGCACGGATGCGGGCCAGTTCCTGCTCCACCAGCGGCGACGACTTCAGCGGGCGGTGGAACTCGATGCCCTGCGCCGCGGCCATGGCCTCGATGCCGACCACCACTGCGGTGTTGGCGGCCATCTCGCCCAGGCGGCGCGCACCGTAGGTGGCCATCGACACATGATCTTCCTGGTTGGCCGAGGTCGGCAGGCTGTCGACGCTGGACGGATGCGCCAGCGCCTTGTTCTCGGAGGCCAGCGCGGCCGCGGTCACCTGCGCAATCATGAAGCCCGAGTTCAGGCCGCCGTCGCGCACCAGGAACGGCGGCAGGCCCGACAGCCCGGTATCGAGCAGCAGCGCCAGGCGGCGTTCGGAAATCGCGCCGATCTCGGCAATCGCCAGCGCGATGATGTCGGCGGCAAATGCCACAGGCTCGGCGTGGAAGTTGCCGCCCGAGACCACGTCGCCCTGCGCGGAGAATACCAGCGGGTTGTCCGAGGCGGCGTTGGACTCGATCTGCAGGATGCGCGCGGCGTGCTGCAGGTTGTCCAGGCACGCGCCCATCACCTGCGGCTGGCAGCGGATCGAGTACGGGTCCTGCACGCGGCCGCAGGTCTTGTGCGAGTCGACGATCTCGCTGCCGTCCAGCATCGCGCGCACGGCGCCGGCCACGGCGATCTGGCCGGCCTGGCCGCGCGCCTCATGGATGCGGGCGTCGAACGGCTTGACCGAGCCCTTGATCGCTTCCAGCGACAGCGCGCCCGCCACCAGTCCGGCGGCAAAGGCGTCTTCGGCGGCGAACAGGCCGGCCAGCGCCAGCGCGGTCGACACCTGGGTGCCGTTGAGCAGCGCCAGGCCTTCCTTGGGGCCCAGCTCGAAGGCCTGCAGGCCGGCGTGCGCCAGGCCCTCGGCGGCGGGCACGCGCTTGCCGTCGACCAGCACGTCGCCCACGCCGATCAGCGTGCACGACATATGCGCCAGCGGCGCCAGGTCGCCCGAGGCGCCGACCGACCCCTTGGCCGGGATGCACGGCGTCACGCCGTGGTTGGCCAGCGCCAGCAGCGCCTCGATCAGTTCCGGGCGCACACCCGAATGGCCGCGCGCCAGGCTCACGGCCTTGATCGCCAGGATCAGGCGCACCGTGTCTTCGGCCAGGTCCGGGCCGGTGCCGACGCTGTGCGACAGCACCAGGTTGCGCTGCAGCTGCGCCAGCTTGTCATTGGGGATGCGGGTCTGCGCCAGCTTGCCGAAGCCGGTATTGATGCCGTAGACCACGGCATCGGCGTCGATGATGTCCTGCACCGTGGCCTGCGCGGCGCGCACGCCGGCCCAGGCCGATTCGGCCATGGCCAGGCGCACTTCGCCGCGGTAGATGCGGCGCAGGTCGGCCAGGGTGACTTGGCCCGGCTGCAGGGTCAGCAGCGGGCGGGAAGCTTGGTCGTCGTGTTGGCTGGCGCTCATTTGTATGTTCCTGTCTATACAGCTTAGAGTAAAAAGTTGAACCGTGCGGCCGGATCCTGTGGATTCAGCCGAAAGCAGGGTTGCCGTCGGCGCGGAAGCGGCTGCCGAGGCGGTAGCGGTTGCCCGGATGCAGGCAGCGCACAAAGGTCACCGGCACGCCGTTGGTCCAGGTGCGGCGCGTCAGCATCAGGCAAGGTTGCGTGGGCGGCATTTCCAGTTGCGCGGCCTGCTCCGGCGTCGCGGCAATGGCATCGACCACGTGCTCTACCTGATCGTAGGGCACATGGCGCAGCAGGTATTCGCCGGGCTGGGTCTCGCTGAAGTCCTGGCTGATGAAGTCCGGCGCCACGCGCGCATTGACGTAGCGGTCCTCCAGCTGCACCGGCACGCCGTCCTCGCGATGCACGCAGACCGAGTGGTACACCGACTCGCCGGTGCGCAGCTCCAGCGCGGCGGCCACCTCGATCGATGCCGACACACGCTCCACCAGGATCACGTCGCAGGCATAGTCATGGCCGCGCATGCGGATCTCGTCCTGCAGGTTGACCACGGACAGCAGCGTCGACTGCGGCTTGTGCTCCGCCACGAAGGTGCCCACGCCGGCCACCCGCACCACCCGGCCCTGCTCCTGCAGCTCGCGCAGCGCCCGGTTGACAGTCATGCGCGAGACGCCGAAGCGGTTCACCAGTTCCTGCTCCGACGGCACCCGGTCGCCCGGCTGCCACGCGCCGCTCTGGATCTGGCGGGCAATGTACTCCTTCACCTGCTGGTAGAGCGCGGTGGGAGAGGCAGAAGCGGAAGAAGCGGTGCCGGCGGCGTGGTTCATGGCGTTGGTTGGATGCCTAGTGCTCGGCCGAGGCCATGGCCTCGGCGCGGATCTCCTCGGTCAGCCGCGCCTTGAGCGCGGAGAACTCCGGAGTGGTCTTGACGGTGTAATGGCGCGGATGCGGGAAATCCACCGCGATCTCGCTCTTGATCCGACCCGGCCTGGCAGAAAACACCGCCACCCGGTTGGCCATGAAAATGGCCTCGTCGATATCATGGGTCACGAATAATACCGTCTTGCGCGACGCCTCCCATATTCCCAGCAGCAACTCCTGCATCAGCACGCGGGTCTGGTTGTCGAGCGCGCCGAAGGGTTCGTCGAGCAGCAGGATCTTGGGATCGTTGGCCAGCGCGCGCGCAATCGCGGTGCGCTGCTGCATGCCGCCCGACAGCTGCTTGGGGAAATGGTGCTCGAAGCCGCGCAGTCCCACACGCTGGATAAAGAAGTCGCTGCGCTCCTTCTGCTCGGCGGCGCTCATACCGCGCTCGCGCAAGCCGAAGCGCACGTTCTGCTCGATCGTCAGCCACGGGAACAGCGTGTACGACTGGAACACCATGCCGCGGTCCGCGCCGGGGGCGGACACCGGCTGGCCGTCCAGCAGCACGCGGCCGCTGGAGGGCGTATCCAGCCCCGCGACGATGCGCAGCAGCGTGGACTTGCCGCAGCCCGAAGGCCCGAGGATGGTGACGAAGTCATTGTCGCGGACCTCGAAGTCGACCGGCTGCAGCGCCAGGGTCTGGCCGCCGCGCGGGTTGGAGAAGGTGCGCGAGACCTGCTGGATGGACAGTGCGCTCATTGGATCGAACTCCACGGGAACAGGCGCTGGTTGGCGCGCTTGAAGACAAGGTCCGAGACCAGGCCGATGCAGCCGATCACGATGATGCCGAAGATGATCTGCCCGGTATTGAGCAGCGCCTGGCTGTCGGTGATCATGTGCCCGATGCCCGACGACGAGCCGATCAGCTCGGCCACGATCACGTAGGTCCAGGCCCAGCCCAGCACCAGCCGCAGGATCTCGGCAATCTCGGGCGCGGCGCCGGGGATCAGCACGCGCCGCACGATGCCGGCGCTGTTGGCGCCCAGCGTGTAGGCCGCCTCCACCAGGTCCTTGCGCGCGCCGCCGACGGCCACCGCCACCATCAGCACGATCTGGAAGAACGAGCCGATGAAGATCACCAGCAGCTTCTGGGTCTCGCCGATGCCGGCCCACAGGATCAGCAGCGGGATAAAGGCCGACGCGGGCAGGTAGCGGCAGAACGACACGAAGGGCTCGAAGAACGCCTCGGCCGCCTTGTACGCGCCCATGAAGATGCCCAGCGGCACCGCCAGCACCGCCGCCAGCACGAAGCCGCCGACCACGCGCCACACGGTCATGCCGATGTCGCCGATGAAGTTGTGCTCGGTGAACAGGATGAAGCCCTCTTTGGCCATCGTCATCGGATCGGCCAGGAACGTGCGCGGCACGAAGCCGCCCAGCGTTACCACGGCCCAGATGCCGAAGAACAGCACGAAGAAGGACAGGCCCAGCATCCAGCGCGTGTTGGGCGCCACCGGCACCAGCGGGGCCAGCCACGGGTGGCGCCGGCGCACCGGCGCCGCCGCTGCGGCAGGGACCGCCGCGGCAGCGGCCGGGGCGGGTGTTCCAAGTCTGGCTTGCGTCATGACGTCACGCCTCCTGAAGACTGTCGGTTACTTGAGGAAACGCGCGTCATACAGCGCCGTCACGTCCGGCACCTGGCGGATCACGCCGATTTCCAGCAGCACCGCCGCAGCTTCCTTGCTGAAGCTGGCAAGCTCGCCGGCAAAGAACTTGCGGTTGGCCTCGCGGTCCTGCCAGCGCAGGTAGGCGGAGGACTTGGCGAACTGCTCGCCGGTCTGCTTGACCGCAGCGCCCATGATGTCGTTGGCCTTGGCCGGCTCCTTCCGGATCATCTCCAGGGCCTCGAAGTAGCTGTCGACCAGCGCCTGCGCGGCCTTGGGATTCTCTTTAAGCCACTTCGGCGCGCAGCCCAGCGTGTCGGTCACCATCGGGTAGTCGAGCGTGGTCGCCAGGATCTTGCCCTTGTCCGGGTTCTGGCGCACCGTCGACAGATACGGCTCATAGGTCATGGCGCCGTCGTTCTGGCCGGCCACGAAGGCCTGCGCGGCCGCCTGCGGCGACAGCGTGGTGGTCTTGATGTCCTTGAGCGTCATGCCGTTCTTCTTCAGCATCCAGGCCAGGCCGAAATACGGCGCGGTGCCCGGCGCATCGACGCCGATGGTCTTGCCCTTCAGGTCGGCAAAGCTCTTGACGTCGCTGCGCACGGCCAGGCCGTCGGCGCCGTAGGACTTGTCGAGCTGCACGATCTGGGTGATGGGCACGCCGTTGGCGTTCCAGGCCACATGCGTTTCCACCGTGGTGGCCGCGCACTGGATCGCGCCCGAGGCCAGCGCCAGGTGGCGGTCCTTCTGCGGGATCATCTTGATGTCGACGTCCACGCCATGCTTCTTGAAGATGCCGGCCTTGTCGGCCAGCGTCAGCGGCGCGAAACCGGTCCAGCCGCTCATGCCCAGCGTGACCTGGGCATTCTGCGCCTGGGCCGCACCAGCCCCCAATGCCGCAACCAGCACCGCGGCCTGCACTGCCATCCGACCGCGAATCCTGCTGTGATTCCTCATCTGTACGCTCCTTTGGTGTGTCCGTCGACGGCAGGCCATGCGTGCGGCCGCGCTCGTTTTCGGACATTAAACAGTACCTGTATATACAAGTCAACGTAGGGCTTCCACCAAGCAACCAGACGGATAAATACCTTGAAAGGCGCTTTCCAGCGGAGATTTCTCAACAGACCTCGCACCGGTCCGGTTCACGGATGGTGGTGCCGGCACCAGGCCGGGGCAGCGAAAGTGTTGTTGTATAGACAGGAGTAAAACGACGCACAGGGGCAGCAAGCCCCGTGCCAGCGGCACGAGCCCATTGGCCAGGTGGTCAGGCGTCGAAGAAGGAAGTGACGGTCGGATAACGCAGCCGCAGGCGCAGCTCGCGTTTCAGGCGGCGGTTGTCAAGGCGGCGCGATTCGCTCATGAAGCTCAGCAGCGTCTTGTCGATCACTTCACGCGCCTCGCCACGCGTGATCCGCGGCGGGCGCGGCAGGCCGCGACGGTCGGCGACCAGGTCGAAGTAGTCGGCCATGCGCAGCTCGGTGTCGTCGCTGGCATGGACCACGCGCTGCGCGCGGCCGCGGAACAGCGCCGCGACCATGGTGCGCGCCAGGTCGTCGGCATGGATATGGCTGGTGTAGACATCGTCCTGCGGCACCAGCGCGGGCGTGCCGCGGTGCAGGCGCGCCAGCGGCAGGCGGTCTTCGGCATAAATGCCGGGGATGCGCACGATGCTGGCACGCCAGCCGGCATCGCGGCCGAAGCCGCGCACTGCCTGCTCGGCGGCCACGCGGCGGCGCGCGCGGGCGGTCTGGGGCCGCACGGCGTGGAATTCCGAGACCCGGGCGCCCTGCCGGTCGCCGTACACGCCCGACGTGCTGGCGTAGACAAACGCAGCGCGGGGCCTGCCCCGGTCGGGTAGAATGGCGGGCTCGCCGGGAAGCATGCCGGCCGACGTCCTGGCCTTGCGCCAGGCCGCCCGGCGCAAGGCGGCGAGCAAGGCACGCGTGCGCGGATCGCCTTCGCCCTGCCCGGGCGGCGGCGCCAGGTCCAGCACCTGCGTGGCCAGCCCATGCAGCCGTGCCAGCGTGGCCGGCCGGTCCAGGTCCGCCACCAGCGGCACCGCGCCGGCGGCGCGCAGTTCAGCCCGGCGCGCCGGCTGTGAGGTCACGGCAAAGACACGCATGCGCGACGACAGGATTCGCAGGCAGCGCGTCCCCACATCCCCGCAGCCGACGATCAACAGGCGCGGGCGGCCCAGCCGGCGCGAAGGCGCCGGCAGCCGCGGGACTTGTGGGAGGCGCGAGGGCTGCAGCTTCGACAGAATTTGGCTCATAGACCGATTATGGCTTATCAAGTAACCGTCATGCCCAGCGGCCACAAGTTTGAAGTGGCAGCGGACGAAACCATCCTCGGCGCGGCCCTGCGCCACAGCATCGGGCTGCCCTACGGCTGCAAGAACGGCGCCTGCGGCTCGTGCAAGGGCCGCGTGCTCGAAGGCACCATCGTGCAGGGCGACCACGCCCCGGCGGCACTGACCGCGCAGGAGAAGACCGAGGGCCGCGCCCTGTTCTGCTGCGCCAACGCCGCCTCGGACGTCACCATCGAGTGCCGCGAGGTCCACGGCGCGGGCGACATCCCGATCAAGAAGGTGCCGTGCCGCGTGACCGCGATCGAGCGCCTGGCCGACGACGTGATCGCCATCAAGCTGCAGCTGCCGGCGACCGAGCGCATGCAGTACCTGGCCGGCCAGTACGTGGAATTCCTGCTGCGCGACGGCAAGCGCCGCAGCTATTCGATCGCCACGCCGCCGCATGAAGACGGCCCGATCGAACTGCATATCCGCCATATGCCCGGCGGCGCCTTCACCGACTATGTTTTCGGCGCCAGGGAAGGCCAGCCGGCCATGAAGGAGCGCGACATCCTGCGCTTCGAGGGCCCGCTGGGCAGCTTCTTCCTGCGCGAGGAGTCCGAGGCCCCGATTATCCTGCTGGCTTCCGGCACCGGCTTTGCGCCGATCAAGGCCATCGTCGAGCACGCCGCCTACACCGGCATCCAGCGCCCGATGACCCTGTACTGGGGCGGCCGCCGGCCCAAGGACCTGTACATGCACGCGCTGTGCGAGCAGTGGGCGCGCGAGCTGCCCAACTTCCGCTACGTGCCGGTGATCTCCGACGCGCTGCCTGAAGACAACTGGCAGGGCCGCACCGGCTTTGTCCACCAGGCCGTGATCGCCGACCATCCCGACCTGTCGGGCCACGAGGTCTATGCCTGCGGCGCCCCGGTGATGATCAATGCCGCGCGCGGCGACTTCACTCGCCAGTGCAAGCTGCACGAGGACGCGTTCTTCGCCGACTCGTTCACCTCCGAGGCCGACATGCACCCGGCCACTCCCGCGGCCTGAGGCCGCCCGAGAGCCGTTCCCTCAGCGCAACAATGCCCGGGCCAGCCAAAATTCGTTTTGACACCCGGGCGCATGCGCCTTATATTTGCCCGCATGCACATGACCTTCAACCGACGCCGCAGCTTCCGTACGTCGCTCCCCGCTGGGGTGCCGCGCGGCTGACCGTCGACTGCGTCTGTTCATGTCAACGAGCCACGGGCAACCCCCGTGGCTTTTTGTTTTTGTCCCGGTTGTTACGCCCGTCCGTCCATCGTTTAAAGCCGACCCCTGGAGTCCGCCATGGCATTTGCTGAGTATCCCGTCCAATCCCTGATGTACATCACCAACCGGCCCGAGCTCGTGTTCACCGAGGGCAAGGGCTCCTGGCTGACGGATCACAACGGCAAGCGATACCTGGACTTCGTGCAGGGCTGGGCAGTGAACTGTCTGGGCCATTCCAACCAGGGCATGATCGACGCGCTGGTGGCCCAGTCGCACCGGCTGATCAACCCGAGCCCGGCCTTCTACAACGAGCCGATGCTCAAGCTGGCCCGGCAGCTGACCGACCACAGCTGCTTCGACAAGGTCTTCTTCGCCAACAGCGGCGCCGAGGCCAACGAAGGCGCGATCAAGCTGGCGCGCAAATGGGGCCGCAAGCACAAGGACGGCGCCTTCGAGATCATCACCATGGACCACAGCTTCCATGGCCGCACGCTCGCCACCATGAGCGCGTCGGGCAAGGCCGGCTGGGACACCATCTTTGCGCCGCAGGTGCCGGGCTTCCCGCGCGCCGATCTCAACGACCTGGCCTCGGTGGAGAAGCTGATCACCGACAAGACCGTCGGCATCATGCTGGAACCGGTGCAGGGCGAAGGCGGCGTGATCCCCGCCACGCGCGAGTTCATGCAGGGCCTGCGCGCGCTGGCCGACAAGCACAGGCTGCTGCTGATCGTCGATGAAGTGCAAACCGGCTGCGGCCGCTGCGGCACCCTGTTCGCCTACGAGCTGGCAGGCGTGGAGCCGGACATCATGACGCTGGGCAAGGGCATCGGCGGCGGCGTGCCGCTGTCGGCGCTGCTGTGCAAGGCCGAGGTCGCCAGCTTCGAGGCCGGCGACCAGGGCGGCACCTACAACGGCAACCCGCTGATGACCGCGGTGGGCAGCGCCGTGATCGAGCAGCTGACCGCGCCGGGCTTCCTCGACGACGTCAAGGCCAAGGGCGAATACCTGAGGGAACAGCTGCTGGCGCTGTCCGCCGAGTTCGGCCTGGCCGGCGAACGCGGCGACGGCCTGCTGCGCGCGCTGATGCTGGGCAAGGACATCGGCCCGCAACTGGTGGAAGAAGCCCGCGACATGGTGCCGCAAGGCCTGCTGCTGAACGCTCCGCGCGCCAACCTGCTGCGCTTCATGCCCGCGCTGAACGTGACGCGTGAAGAGATCGACCAGATGATCGGCATGCTGCGCACGCTGCTGAAGAAGCTGGCCTGAGTCCTGGTCATTCGCCAGACGGAAAAAAAGCCTCGCGCGCGCGAGGCTTTTTTCTTTGTGGTGCCGCAGAGGAGTGAGGGAGAGAGCCAGCGCCGCAGAACCCGCGCACACCAGCCTGAGCAGGCGTTGCGCGGGGCCCCGCGGCAAGGGGAAAGGCCTTGCGCCTGCGTGCGCCTGCCCTCTCCCTCACCCCTCTTGCGGCGGGGTGGGAGGCGGCAGCGCGCGCCTTACTCGCCCAGGTAGGCGGCCCGCACCTTGGGATCGTCGAGCATCTGCTTGGCGTCCCCGCTCATGGTGATCAGGCCCGACTCCATCACGTAGCCGCGGTGGGCAGCCTGCAGCGCCAGGCGCGCGTTCTGCTCCACCAGCAGCACGGTCACGCCCTGTGCCGAGATGTCGCGCACGACCTCGAAGATCTTCTCGACCATGATCGGCGACAGGCCCATCGACGGCTCGTCCAGCAGCAGCACCTTGGGCTGGCTCATCAGCGCGCGCGCCATTGCCAGCATCTGCTGCTCGCCGCCGGACATGGTGCCCGCCAGCTGGTTGGCGCGTTCCTTCAGGCGCGGGAAGATGCCGAACATGCGCTCGACGTCGGCCTTGATTCCGGCGTCGTCGTTGCGCGTGTAGGCGCCCATCTGCAGGTTCTCGGTGATGGTCATGCGCGCGAACACGCCGCGGCCTTCCGGCACCATCGCCAGGCCCTGCTTGAGCAGCGCGTAGCTGGGCACGCCCTTGATCGACTTGCCCATGTATTCCACGTCGCCGCTGGCCCAGCCCTGCAGGCCGGTGATGGCCTTCATGGTGGTGGTCTTGCCGGCGCCGTTGGCGCCGATCAGCGTCACCAGCTCGCCGTCCCGGATTTCCAGGTCAATGCCCTTGACGGCCTGGATGCCGCCGTACGCGACCTTGAGGCCGGAGATCTTCAGTACTGTCTGTGTCATTGCTTGTCCTCCGGCCATCAGTGTGCCGATGCGCCGAGGTAGGCCTCGATCACCGCGGGGTTGTTCTGCACTTCGTGCGGCAGGCCCTGGGCAATCACCTTGCCGTAGTCCAGCACCGTCATGCGGTTGCACAGGCCCATCACCAGCTTCACGTCGTGCTCGATCAGCAGGATGGTCTTGCCATCGTTGCGGATCTTGTCGAGCAGTCCGCGCAGCTCCACCTTCTCGGTCGCGTTCATGCCCGCGGCCGGTTCGTCCAGTGCCAGCAGCTTGGGCTCGGTCGCCAGCGCCCGCGCGATCTCGAGCCGGCGCTGGTGGCCGTAGGAGAGGTTGCGCGCGGTGAAGTTGGCGTACTTGCCGATGCCGACATAGTCGAGCAGGTCGTGCGCCATGTCCTCGATGCCCTCTTCCTCGCGGCGCACCGCGGGCGGGCGGAAGATCGCGCCGAACACGCCGGCCTTGGAGCGCACGTGGCGCCCCACCATCACGTTCTCGAGCGCAGTCATCTCGCCGAACAGGCGGATGTTCTGGAACGTGCGCGCGATGCCGGCCCTGGCGACCTCATGCACGGCGGTCGGCTGGTAGGGCTTGCCGCCCAGCACGAACTCGCCTGAATCCGGCGTGTACAGGCCGGTGATCACGTTGAAGAAGGTGGTCTTGCCGGCGCCGTTGGGGCCGATCAGCCCGTAGATCTCGCCCGGCTTGATCTGCAGGCCCACCTCGGACAGTGCCTGCAGGCCGCCGAAACGCTTGTTGACCCCCTGTACCGACAGGAGGAAATCGTTGTTGCTCATGTTGTCCTCCTGGTCAGAAACGGCCCACGCTGCCCGCACGGCGCACCACCGGGCGGTCTTCCTTGCGCGGCGACGGCCAGATGCCCGCCGGGCGATACAGCATGACGCCGACCAGGGCCAGGCCGAACAGCAGCTGGCGCAGCACTTCGGCATCGACGATGACATGGCCGAACAAACCGGTCTGCATCGGCTCCGCCACCACGCGCAGCAACTCCTGGAAGCCCACCAGCAGGACGCCGCCCAGGATCACGCCCGGGATATGGCCCATGCCGCCAAGCACCACGATGGCCAGCACGTAGATCGATTCCCACAGCGTGAACGATTCCGGCGACACGAAGCCCTGGAACGCGCCGAACACCGCGCCCGAGGCGCCGCCGAACGAAGCGCCCATGGCAAAGGCCAGCAGCTTGATGTTGCGGGTGTTGATGCCCATCGCCTTGGCGGCGATCTCGTCTTCGCGGATGGCCACGAAAGCGCGGCCGATACGCGAGGTCTGCAGCCGCAGGCTCACGAACACGATCACGATGACCAGGAACACCAGCAGGTAGTAGTACATGAATACCGGCGTGAACTTGAGTCCGAAGATCTCGTGCGACTTCGAGAAGTCGAAGCCGAAGATATGGACCGGGTCCACCGCGGTGATGCCCTTGGGCCCGTTGGTGATGTTGACCGGGCGGTCAAGGTTGTTCATGAAGATGCGGACGATCTCGCCGAAGCCCAGCGTCACGATGGCGAGGTAGTCGCCGCGCAGCTTCAGCGTTGGCGCCCCGAGCAGCACGCCGAAGGTGGCGGCTACCAGGATCGCGATCGGCAACACGAACCACATCGACAGGTGGATGCCGGTGGGGAACAGTTGCTGGATCCACTCGAACTGGTTCGCCAGGTGGGGCGAGCCCAGCAGCGCCATCAGGTAGGCGCCGACCGCGTAGAACGCGATATAGCCCAGGTCAAGCAGGCCGGCAAAGCCCACCACGATGTTCAGGCCCAGCGCCAGCATGATGTACAGCAGCGCGAAGTCCAGCACGCGGACCCAGTAGTTGCCGCCCAGGGTCTGGACGAAGAACGGTGCGCACAGGGCGATCACCAGGAAGCCAATCAGTGCGGCCAGGGTCTTGGCCGGCACCTTGGTGGGCGCCGCGACGGCTGCCGTGGATGGAATCGGAGTATTCATGGATTCGCTCTCCTCAGGCGCGATCCGCCACGCGTTCGCCCATGATGCCGGACGGACGGAAGACGAGCACGGTGATCAGCACGATAAAGGCAAAGACGTCCTGGTAGTTCGAACCGAAGACGCCGTTGGTCAGGTCGCCGATATAGCCGGCGCCGAGCGCTTCGATCAGGCCCAGCAGCATGCCGCCGACCATGGCGCCAGCCAGGTTGCCGATGCCGCCCAGCACCGCGGCGGTAAACGCCTTCAGGCCGGGGATGAAGCCCATGTAGAAGTGGGCATTGCCGTAGTTGGTGGCCATCATCACGCCGGCCAGCGCGGCCAGCGTGGCGCCGATCATGAAGGTGGCGGAAATGACGAAATTGGGGTTCACGCCCATCAGGCCGGCCACCTTCTGGTTCTCGGCGGTGGCGCGCATGGCGCGGCCGAGCTTGGTGCGGTTGACCAGGGCCAGCAGGCCGGACATCACCATCACGGCCATGCCGATGATGACCATTTCCTTGCCGGTGATGGTGGCGCCGGTCGTGCCGATGTCGATCGGCTCGGACGGCAGCAGCTGCGGGAAGGTCAGCGGGTTGCGCGACCAGATCAGCATGCCCATCGTCTGCAGGATGATGGAGACGCCGATGGCGGTAATCAGCGGGGCCAGCCGTGGCGCATTGCGCAAGGGCCGGTAGGCGATCCGCTCGATCGAATAGGACAGGATCGCGCAGACTGGCATCGCGACCAGCGTGGCGATCACCAGCGTCAGCCATTCAGGCAGGCCGGGGGCGAACTTCTGCAATCCGAGGATGGCTGACAGGGCGGTCAGCGCGCCGATCATCAGCACATCGCCGTGGGCGAAGTTGATGATGCCGAGAATACCGTAGACCATGGTGTAGCCCAGTGCGATCAGCGCATAGATGCTGCCGAGCACCAGACCGTTCACGATCTGCTGGATAAGGATATCCATGAAAACTCCTGCTTCAGTCCCGGACCTTGCGGCATGGTGTGGATGCCGGGGGCGGGACCATGGTGTGTAATGGGTAACGTTGCGGTGGTTGGTTTGCTGGTAAGCGACCTGCCCTGCTCCATCCATGGTAAGGATGCTTCTACATTAGGCGAGGCTAAAAAGAACGGCACCGCAAAATACTCACGGTGCCGTTCGGATGGGCCGGTAAGCCCAGATTACATCTTCACGACGTCGAGGACGGACTTCTTCTTGTCCTTGTACTCGTACAGCGTGATGGTGCCTTCCTTCATGTCGCCCTTCTCGTCGAAGGCGATATTGCCGATCACGCCCTTGTAGTTGGTCTTGGGCATTTCGGCCAGGATGGCAGCCGGTTCGGTCGAGTTGGCGCGCTTCATGGCGTCGACGACGACCATCACGGCGTCATACGTGAACGGTGCATAGATCTGCACCGGGGCGTTGAAGCGAGCCTGGTAGCGCTTGGAGAAGTCCGCGCCCTGCTCCATCTTCGACAGGGCCAGGCCGGCCTCGGAGCAGATGATGTTGGTCACGGCGTCGCCCGCCAGTTCGGCCACCTTGTCGGTACAGACGCCGTCGCCGCCGACGATCTTGGCACCGATGCCCAGTTCCTTGGCCTGCTTGGCGAACGGGCCGCCGGTGGCGTCCATGCCGCCGTACATGATCACGTCAGGCTTCTTGCCCTTGATCTTGGTGAGAATGGCCTTGAAGTCGGTGGCCTTGTCGTTGGTGGCCTCGCGCGCCACCACGTTCACGCCGGCCGCCTTGGCGGTCTTCTCGAACTCGTCGGCCAGGCCCTTGCCGTAGGCGGTGGCGTCGTCGACGATCGCCACGCTCTTGGCATGGAGCGTCTTGCTGGCATAGTTGGCCAGTGCCGGGCCCTGCTGGGCATCGGTGGCCACCACGCGGTAGGTGGTCTTGAAGCCCTGCTTGGTGTAGTCCGGGTTGGTGGACGAGGGCGAGATCTGCACGATGCCGGCATCGCTATAGATCTTGGAGGCCGGGATCGACGTACCCGAGTTCAGGTGGCCGACCACGGCCACCACCTTGGCGTCGACCAGCTTCTGCGCCACGGAGGTGCCCGTCTTGGGGTCGGCGGCATCGTCTTCGCCAACCAGTTCCAGCTTGATCTTCTTGCCACCGATCTCCAGGCCGGTCTTGTTGACTTCTTCCACGGCCAGGCGGGCGCCGTTTTCGTTGTCCTTGCCAAGGTGCGCGATGCCGCCGGTCAGCGGGGCCGCGTGGCCGATCTTGACGACGACTTCACCGCCGCCCGCTGCAGGAGCGGCTGCCGCCGGCGCCGAAGGCGCCGCATCAGCCGGCTTCTCTTCCTTCTTGCCGCAAGCGGCTACCAGCGCCACTGCGGCCGCAATCGGCAGAATCTTGGCAAACGTGATTTGCATGAGTGATCTCCTAGGATTCACGAAGACAGGGATTTTCAACGCCTCCCGGACGTTTCCCTGGACCGCCTTTGTTTAGTTTCAATTTGAAACGCGCGCATTGTATCCCCTTTCTTAGTCGATGCAATACGCGACGCAACATCCTTAACCATTTACCGGTCAAATGAGCTAGGGAATTTCCCCAATGCACAGATTGCGGCAATTCCCGCTCACATGACGCGGCCGCCTCACCTACTTACAAGAATCGTGCCTGCGCCGCCCGATGGCACGGATAAGCATCGCCGGCACCACCTATAATGCGCCTTTATTAATTAGGTGTTTCATTTAAATTCAGCTGCACCGTTCTCTAATGTGCAGAATGTAGCGCCGCACCATAATAGGGAAAACCCCAAACCGGGGGATTACCCTGATTTGTCTGATCAGCAGGACAGCCATGTATTACCTGCACCATCGCCGTGCATTATTCGCGCCGGCCGGCTGCAAATCGGGCGTACCAAAGACAAAGGGCGCCGCATCAAGCGGCGCCCTTGTTCAAGGCGGGGCTGGCAGGCGGGCACGGCCCGCACCGGGTCAGGCGGCGGCGCTGGCCGGCAGCAGCCCACGCGGCAGCGGGAAGGCCATGTTCTCTTCGATGCCGTCAAGCGGGCGCACCTGGCTCGCGCCAAGCTCACGCAGGCGCTCGACGATGGACTGGGCTAGCGCCTCGGGCGCCGAAGCGCCGGCGGTCAGGCCGATGCGGCGCTTGCCGGCGATCCATTCGGGGCGCACCTGCTCGGGGGCGTCCACCATATAGGCCGGCACGCCCAGGCGCTCGGCCAGCTCGCGCAGGCGGTTGGAGTTGGAGCTGTTGGGGCTGCCCACCACGATCACCACCTCCACCTGCGGCGCCATGAACTTCACCGCGTCCTGGCGGTTCTGCGTGGCATAGCAGATGTCCTGCTTCTTGGGCTCGCGGATTTGCGGAAAGCGCGCCTTGAGCGCGGCCACGATCTCGCGGGTCTCATCCACCGACAGCGTGGTCTGGGTCACGTAGGCAAGCCGCGACGGGTCGGTAACCTGCAGCGTGGCGACGTCGGCCACCGACTCCACCAGCAGCATGCCGCTGCTGGCCTGGCCCATGGTGCCCTCCACTTCCGGATGGCCGCGATGCCCGATCATCACGATCTCGCAGCCCTCGGCGCGCATCTTGCTCACCTCGACATGCACCTTGGTCACCAGCGGGCAGGTGGCATCGAACACGTGCAGCCCGCGCGCGGCGGCGTCGGCACGCACTTCGCGCGACACGCCATGGGCGCTGAAGATGACGGTGGCGCCCGCGGGCACCTCGTCGAGCTCGCGCACGAACACCGCGCCCTTGCGGCGCAGGCCGGCCACCACATAGGCGTTGTGGACGATCTCGTGGCGCACGTAGATGGGCGCGCCGAAGCGCTCGAGCGCACGCTCGACGATCTCGATGGCACGGTCCACGCCGGCGCAGAAGCCGCGCGGCTGCGCCATCAGGATTTCTGCGTCGGGTGCGGGAGTCAGGTCAGGCATGCTGCGGTATCAGGATGGTTCGGCACACGTGCGGCGCGCTCAGAGAATGCCGATCAGCTGCACGTCGAACAGGATGGTCTGCCCGGCCAGCGGATGGTTGAAGTCAAAGAGCGCGGCGGTCTCGCCGAACTCCTTGAGCACACCGGCGTACTTGCCGCCGCCGGGCGCGTTGAACTCCACCAGGTCGCCAGGGCTGTAGTCCTCTTCGAAGGAACTGTTCTCGCGCAGCGTGGCCAGCGACACCCACTGCAGCAGCTCGGGGTTGCGCGGGCCAAAGGCCTGCTCCGGCGCCAGCCGGTAGGTCATGCGCTCGCCTTCGGGCATGCCGAGCAGCGCCTGCTCCAGCGTCGGCGCGAACTGGCCCTGGCCGAGCAGCAGCGTGGCGGGCTTCTCCTCGAACGTGCTGACGACCTCGGTGCCGTTCTCGAGCGCGATGCTGTAGTGCAGGGTCAGGAAAGAGTCGGCCTGGACAGTCTTGCGGCCAGCCGTGCCGCCGTCGGTTTCCGACGCGAAAGTTTGCAAATTCATGGGTGATCAACCGGTCAACAACCCGTATTGTATTCGACTGGCCCATTGCCCGCCGCCCCCGGACCCGGCCTCACCCTCATCACGGCGTGACTACCCTGGAGTGCTCATGACCATTGCCAACTGGCCCGCCTGCGAGCGGCCCCGCGAGAAACTGATGGAAAGCGGCGCCGCCGCCCTGTCAGACGCCGAGCTGCTGGCCATCCTGCTGCGCGTGGGCGCTGCCGGCAAAAGTGCCGTGGACCTCGCACGCGAGCTGTTGCACCGCTTCGGCTCGCTGACAGCCCTGTTCGCGGCCGAGGGGCGCGCACTGACAAGCGTCCGGGGCATGGGCGAAACCAAGTATGCCCAACTGCAGGCCATTCCGGAGCTGGCACGGCGTGCGCTGGCCGAATCGCTGCGCCTGCCCACCGGCTTTGACGGCCCGGCGGCGGTGCGCAACTACCTGCGCCTGACGCTGGCGCCGCTGCCGCACGAGGTCTTCCTGTGCCTGTTCCTGGATCCGCGCAACCGCATGGTGGCCAGTGAAGAAATGTTCCGCGGCACGCTGACGCGCACCGCCGTCTACCCGCGCGAAGTGGCGCGCCAGGCGCTCGTGCATAATGCGGCCGGCATCATCGTGGCGCACAACCACCCGCGCGGCACCACCGCGCCGAGCCAGAGCGACATCCGCCTGACCCACGAACTGGCGCGCACCCTCGATCTGATCGACGTGCGGCTGCTCGACCATTTCATCGTGGCCGGCCAGGAAATCCGCTCGCTGGCCGACTGCTGCGACCGCCTGCCCGGGCTGTGACGCCAACGCCACGGCACATACAGCGCAGCAACACCGGATAACGCCAAAGCACAGAAGGCATTGATTCGGCGAGGGAATCCGGTCTATAATGCCCGTTTTGCTGAAGTCTCAACCGCTGCAGTCCGGGCCCGCGCGCCTTTTGTTGATCTGTTGCGAACATTGTCCACGAATAGAAGATTTAGGAGTGCTTCATGGCACGCGTCTGTCAAGTGACCGGGAAAGCGCCGATGGTCGGCAACAACGTTTCCCACGCAAACAACAAGACCAAGCGCCGTTTTCTGCCCAACCTGCAGAATCGTCGTTTCTTCGTTGAATCCGAAAACCGCTGGGTGAGCCTGCGCGTCTCGAACGCCGGCCTGCGCCTGATCGACAAGAAAGGCATCGACTCCGTGCTCGCCGACCTGCGCGCACGCGGCGAAGTCTAATTAGGAGCACATCATGGCAAGCAAGGGCGGCCGCGACAAGATCAAGCTGGAATCGACCGCAGGTACGGGTCATTTCTACACGACCACCAAGAACAAGCGCACCATGCCGGAAAAGATGGAGATCATGAAGTTCGATCCCGTCGCCCGCAAGCACGTCGCTTACAAGGAAACCAAGATCAAGTAATTGATCCCGGTTCCCGCCAGAAAGCCCCGCCATGCCGCGGGGCTTTTTGTTGCCTGCGCGCCGCGCAGGCCTGCGGGGCGATAAGCGCCCACCCCCACGCGACGCGCTGATGCGCGGGATGGCGCTTCAGGTGTAGACTTTCCCGTTTCCTCCTTTTTGCCTGGCGCCCCCCAGCGCACTCCGCACCATGAATTTCGACGTCGCCATCGTCGGCAGCGGCCTGGCCGGCCTTACGGTCGCGCTGCAACTGGCCGACACCCACCGGGTGGCCATCCTCAGCAAGCGCGCCATGACCCAGGGCGCCAGCGACTGGGCGCAGGGCGGTATTGCCGCCGTGCTGGATTCCGGCGACAGCCATGACGAGCATACGCAGGACACGCTCGTCGCCGGTGCGGGGTTGTGCGACGAAGAGGCCACGCGCTTCATCGTGGAGCATGGGCGCGAGGCCATCCAGTGGCTGATCGACCGCGGCGTGCCGTTCACGCGCGACGAACAGGCCGAACTGGGCTTCCACCTGACGCGCGAAGGCGGCCACAGCCGCCGGCGCATCATCCACGCCGCCGACGCCACCGGCCATGCCGTGGTCAGCACGCTGCTGCAGCAGGCCATGCAGCACCCGAACATCACCATCCTGGAAGACCACTTCGCAATCGACCTGATCACCTCGCGCAAGCTGGGGCTGCCGGGCAACCGCTGCTACGGCCTGTACGTACTGGACGACAGCACCGGCGCAGTGCGCACCCTCACCGCCACGCACACCGTGCTGGCCGCGGGCGGTGCCGGCAAGGTCTACCTGTACACCACCAACCCGGATACGGCCACCGGCGACGGCATCGCCATGGCCTGGCGCGCGGGCTGCCGGGTTTCGAACATGGAGTTCATCCAGTTCCACCCGACCTGCCTGTACCACCCCTACGCCAAGTCCTTCCTGATCTCCGAAGCGGTGCGCGGCGAAGGCGGCCTGCTCAAGCTGCCCGATGGCACCCGCTTCATGCCCGAACACGATGCGCGCGCCGAACTGGCGCCGCGCGACGTGGTGGCGCGCGCGATCGACTTCGAGATGAAGAAGCGCGGCCTGGACTGCGTCTACCTGGATATCAGCCACCAGCCCGAATCCTTCCTGAAAGAACACTTCCCGACCATCCACGCGCGCTGCCTGGAGCTCGGCATCGACATCACGCGCGAGCCGATTCCCGTGGTGCCGGCCGCCCACTACACCTGCGGCGGCGTGGTCACCGACACCTCCGGGCGCACCGATATCGGCAATCTGTACGCCGTGGGCGAAACCGCCTGCACCGGCCTGCATGGCGCCAACCGGCTGGCCTCCAACTCGCTGCTCGAATGCATGGTGATCGGCCGCGCCGCGGCCGAGGACATCGCTTCCAAGGACAAGGCCGGGCTGCCTGACATCACGCTGCCGGCCTGGGATGAAAGCCGCGTCTCCGATGCCGACGAGGAAGTGGTGGTGTCGCACAACTGGGACGAGCTGCGCCGCATGATGTGGAACTACGTCGGCATCGTGCGCACCAGCAAGCGGCTGGAGCGCGCCCAGCACCGCATCGGCCTGCTGCGCGAGGAAATCGCTGAGTACTACGCCAACTTCCGCGTCACCAGCGACCTGCTGGAGCTGCGCAACCTGGTCGAAGTGGCCTCGCTGATCGTGGACAGCGCCTATTCGCGCCACGAAAGCCGGGGCCTGCACTTCAGCCGGGACTATCCGGATACCCTGCCCAAGGCGCTGCCGACGGTGATTCAGCCGCCAGCCACAAGGAAGCGCTGACGGCCGGCCAGGCAAAGCAAAACGGGGTGGCGCCGCAAGGCCCCACCCCGTTTTTCTGGTATCGCGCGAAGCGTCAGCCGATGATCCGCAGCGAATAGTCCGTCGCCCGCACGTCCTTGGTCAGCGCACCAACCGAGATCCGGTCCACGCCGGTTTCGGCAAAGGTGCGGATAGTATCGGCATTGACGCCGCCCGACACCTCCAGCAGCGCCCTGCCCCGATTGATCCTGACCGCATCCTGCATCATCGGCACGGTGAAGTTATCGATCAGCACCGACGTCGCACCGGCCGCAAGCGCTTCTTCCAGTTCGGCCAGCGTTTCCACCTCGATCTGCACCGACGCCCTGGTATCGAGCGCCAGCGCCGCCTGCATGGCCGCGCTGATGCTGCCAGCCGCGGCGATATGGTTTTCCTTGATCAGGATGCCGTCGTACAGCGCCAGCCGCTGGTTCTCGCCGCCGCCGATGCGGACCGCGTACTTCTGCGCCAGGCGCAGGCCCGGCAGCGTCTTGCGCGTATCCAGCACGCGCGCGCGGGTGCCGGCGATCAGGTCGGCATAGCGGCGCGTGGCGGTGGCCACGCCCGACAGCAGCTGCAGGAAATTCAGCGACGGGCGCTCCGCCGTCAGCAGCGAGCGCGCCGGGCCGGTGATCTCGCAGACCACCGAATCGTGCGCCATGCGGGCACCTTCCTGCTGCAGCCAGTGCACCTCGAGCGCCGGGTCGACCGCGCGCATGCAGGCATCGAACCACGGCTGGCCGCACAGCACTGCGGACTCGCGCACGATCACGCGCGCGCGTGCCGCCTTGGCCGCAGGCACCAGCAGGCCGGTCAGGTCGCCGCTGCCGACATCCTCGTCAATGGCGGCCTGCACATTGGCTTGCAGCGCTGCCTGCAGCGCCGGACCGTAGCTGTCGAAAATCGAATTCACGCTCATGCCGGGCCAATCCCCTTGAACAGCGCCTGTTCCTTGGCCAGGTCTGCCGACGGACGCACATTGCGCTTCTGCGCGGCGGCGAAGTCCAGCATGCGGTTGATGCAGGTCACCGCCTGGCGCCCGATCACCGGGTCGACATGGATCTCGTTGCGGCCGGTTTCCAGCACCTCGGCCAGGTTGGTGAGCGCGTTCATGGCCATCCACGGGCAGTGCGCGCAGCTCTTGCAGGTCGCGCTGTTGCCGGCCGTGGGCGCTTCAATGAAGTGCTTGCCGGGCGCCGCCATGCGCATCTTGTGCAGGATGCCGTTGTCGGTGGCGACGATGAACTCGGTCGCGTCCAGCTTCTGTGCGGCCTCGATCAGCTGCGAGGTCGAGCCGACCACATCGGCCTGTGCCACCACGTTTTCCGGCGACTCAGGGTGCACCAGGATCTTGGCGTTGGGGAATTCGCGGCGCAGCAGGTCCAGCTCGATGCCCTTGAACTCGTCGTGCACCAGGCACGAGCCCTGCCACAGCAGCATGTCGGCACCAGTCTGCTTCTGGATATAGCTGCCCAGGTGCTTGTCCGGCGCCCACAGGATCTTCTTGCCCTGCGCATGCAGGTGCTCGACGATCTTCAGGCCGATGCTGGAGGTCACCATCCAGTCCGCGCGCGCCTTCACGGCGGCGCTGGTGTTGGCGTAGACCACCACGGTGCGGTCCGGGTGCGCATCGCAGAAGGCGGCGAACTCATCGGCCGGGCAACCCAGGTCGAGCGAGCAGGTCGCGTCCAGGTCCGGCATCAGCACGGTCTTCTCGGGGCTCAGGATCTTGGCGGTCTCGCCCATGAAGCGCACGCCCGCCACCACCAGGGTCCGGGCCTCGTGGTCGCGGCCGAAGCGGGCCATTTCCAGGGAGTCGGAGACACAGCCGCCGGTTTCCTCGGCCAGGTCCTGCAGGTCGGCGTCGACGTAATAGTGCGCCACCAGCACCGCATTGCGTTCCTTGAGCAGGCGGCGAATACGCGTCTTCAGGGACTGGCGCTCGTCGGGTGTCAGCACCGGCGGCACCTTGGCCCAGGCATGGGCCACGCAGCTGCTGCCAGTGGCGTTTTCGGCATCCGCCAGGTTCGGCTTTTCGAACTCGACGGTCTTGATCGATTGTGGGGTCATCTCCGGTACTCCTCTAGACCTTCGCCAGCAAGGATGCGGCCCGGCCAGAATATTGGGGAGTTTATCTAAAACAAAAGCCCCGCCATGGGCGGGGCTTTGTCAAACCATACGGCGCGGCCGGATTGTATCAGGCGTAGCGGCGCAGGCGCAGCGAGAAATCTTGCAGCGCCTGGATGCCGCTGGCCTCGGCACGATGGCACCAGGCCTGCAGCTGCTGCAGCAGCTGCTCGCGCGTCAGGTTGGAACGGCCCCAGATGGCGGCCAGTTCACGGCGCATTTCGACGAAGGTCTGCAGCGCCTTGTTCTGTTCAACGATGCTTGCCAGCTGTTCGCGCTGCGGCGCGGCCAGCTTGGTTTCCTCGCGGTGGAACCACTTGCTGGCGGGCTTGAAGCTGCGGTACTCGGCCACGCGGCCTTCCTTGAGCTTTTCCAGTTCCTGGCGGAACGCGCCCTTGACGGCCTTGGCATAGCGCGCCATCACGTCATAGCGGTTGGCGATGATCGCTTCCAGCGTGTTGTGGTCAACCGGGCGGGCTTCCACCAGGCGTGCCTTGGGCGGAGTCTTCTTGACCTTGGCCAGGCCGACTGCCTGCATCGCGCGGATATAGCCCCAGCCCACATCGAACTCATACCACTTGATCGAGAACTTGGCCGAGGTCGGGTACGTGTGGTGGTTGTTGTGCAGCTCTTCGCCACCAATGATCAGGCCCCACGGCGACACGTTGGTCGAGGCGTCCTCGCAATCGTAGTTGCGATAGCCCCACCAGTGGCCCAGGCCATTGATGATGCCGGCGGCATGGATCGGGATCCACAGCATCTGCACGGCCCAAACGGTCATGCCGATCACGCCGAACAGCGCAAGGTCGATGATCAGCATCAGGCCGACACCCTGCCAGCCGAAGCGCGAGTACACGTTGCGCTCGATCCAGTCATTGGGGCAGCCATGGCCAAACTTGGCGATGGTTTCCTTGTTCTTGGATTCGGCACGATACAGCTCCGCTCCCTCCAGCAGCACCTTGCGGATGCCGCGGGTCTGCGGGCTGTGCGGATCTTCTTCGGTTTCGCACTTGGCGTGGTGCTTGCGGTGGATGGCGGTCCACTCGCGCGTGACCATGCCCGTGGTCAGCCAGAGCCAGAAGCGGAAAAAATGCTGGGCGATCGGGTGCAGATCCAGCGACCGGTGCGCCATGCAGCGGTGCAGGAAAATGGTGACACTGGCAATCGTGATATGCGTCATCACGAGCGTGTAGATGACGATCTCCCACCAGGTCCAGTTGGCAAGGCCGTTGGCGGCCCAGTCAAGAATAGTGTCGAACAAACTGTTCTCCGTCGGTTAAACAGGGACTTTCCCGTGCAGCCCGGCGGGGCCGGTGCACGCAACGCGCAGAAAAAAGGCTGCGAATCCAAGTGATTGCGATAGCTTTCTGGCGCCTGCCACGGGACCCGAAGTCATACCGGGCTCCCAGGCACACGAGTCTCGCGCCGGCGCCGGGATGGCCTGCGCTGGCGGGACAAGGTACGAGCCGCTGCAATCTGGCGGCTGTCTGATGTGGGAGCGTGCGCTGCAACCTGAAGCTGCAACCCGCGACAACCCGGCATTCTACCGGATCGCGCGACGCGCAAGCATACGCTATTTCCCGGATTTGGACGGAGCGCCACAGTTTTCGTTCCGTGGGTGGCGCATGCTGCGCCCATCTTGCGGTCTATGCGGCACTCGCCGCATTCGCTGCATCCGCTACCGTCTTAGATGGGGGCAGATCGTTGCCGGGCAAGGGTGCCTCGCCCAGCACGCGGAGTTCACGCTGCGGATAGGGGATGGAAATCCCATGCTCGCGCAGCGTGCGCCAGATCGCGCGGTTCATCGCCGACTGCACCCCCAGCTTGCCGTTCTGCGGATCGGCCACGAAGACCGCAACCTCGTACTCGATGCCGCTATCGGCAAACAGCACCAGGAAAGCGGCGGGCTCCGGGTCGGGCAGCACGCGCGGCAGGTCGCGCACGCATGCGGTCAGCAGCGCGATCACCGTTTCCGGATCGGCGTTGTAGTCTGCCTGCACCCGGGTGGCCACGCGCACATTGGTGTTGGAGAACGAATGGTTCTGCACCGGCTGCGCCACCAGCTGCTCGTTCGGCACCAGGGTTTCGCCATCGCCGTTGCGCACCACCGTATAGCGGGTGCGGATCTGCGACACGATGCCGGTGTACTTGTCCACCGTGATCTGGTCGCCCAGCTTGACCGAGCGGTCCAGCAGGATGATGAAGCCGGAGATGTAGTTGCTGGCGATCTTCTGCAAACCCAGCCCCAGGCCCACGCCCAGCGCGCCGCCGAACACCGACAGCACGGTCAGGTCGATCCCCACCAGCGACAGGCTCAGCAGCAGCGACACCAGCAGCAGCAAGGCCTTGGAGATGCGCGTCAGCACCACCTTCAGGTTGCCGTCGAGGTTGGCCGAGCGCATCAGCCGCTCTTCCAGCCAGGAACCGAACCACAGCGCCACCAGCACCGTCAGCAGGATCCAGACCACCGCCATCAGGGTCTCGGCCAGGCTGATCTTCTGCTTGCCGCCGATCGCGAAGCGCACGCCCTGCATCCACGCCACCACGTCCGCCAGCACGCCCAGCACGTACAGTGCCATGCCGGCCCACACCAGCGTGGTCAGCACCTTCTCCACCAGCAGCAGCATGCCATGCAGCTGGCCACTGCCCGACATCACCCGGCGCAGCACGTAGAAGGTGGAATTCAGGAAGGTGATGCCGAACAGCGGCACCAGCGCCAGGCGCAGCACGCTGATCGGGATCAGCGGCTCCAGCGCAAAGCGGGCGATCAGCACCAGCACCCATCCGGCCAGGGGGAACATGGCGCGCTCGAGGCTGGCGGCGGCAAAGCGCACGGAGAAGCTTGAGCCTTGGTAGCGCGCTTCAAGGCGCCGCACCACGAAGCGCGCCAGCGGCCAGGCCACCAGCAGGCAGCCGGCCAGCACCAGCAGCTGCCAGAAGAAGCCCGGCCCGCCTGCGTCGCGGATCAGGTCGTCCAGCATCTTGCCGAACATGGAGTGGGAGGCCTTCAGGTCTTTCAGGCCACCCAGGTCGGACAGGGTCTCACCGTTCATCGAGGAAACTCAGGGTTGGCGCGGCCGCCCGCGCGATCGGCAGGCGGCCCGGCAGGCACCGGCGCTCAGCTGGTGCGTTCCAGCACCGCGGCAAAGAAGCCGTCGGTCTGGTGCAGGTGCGGATACAGGGCAAACATGCCGTTGTCCGGCAGCCCGGTCACTTCGATCTTCTGCTCGGCCAGCACTTCGGCGGCCGGCACCAGGCGGAAGTTGGGGTGCGCAGCCAGGAAGTCGCGCACGATCTGCTCGTTTTCGGCTTCCAGCACGCTGCAGGTCGCGTAGACCACGCGGCCGCCGCCCTTCACCAGCCGCGCGGCCGAATCCAGAATCGCGCTCTGCTTGGCAGTCAGTTCCAGCACCGACTCCGGCGATTGCCGCCATTTCAGGTCGGGGTTGCGGCGCAGCGTGCCCAGGCCGCTGCAGGGCGCGTCGACCAGCACGCGGTCGGCCTTGCCGGCCAGGCGCTTGATCTTGGCGTCGCGCTCGGAGTCGATCAGCACCGGATGGACGTTGGACAGCCCGCTGCGCGCCAGCCGCGGCTTCAGGTTGGCCAGGCGCTTTTCCGATACGTCGAAGGCATAGAGCCGGCCGGTCGAGCGCATCGCCGCGCCCAGCGCCAGGGTCTTGCCGCCCGCGCCGGCACAGAAGTCGACCACCATCTCGCCGCGCCTGGGTGCGACCAGGTTGCACAGCAGCTGGCTGCCCTCGTCCTGCACCTCGACCAGGCCGTTGACGAAAATCGGCAACTGGTTCAGTGCCGGCTTGCCGGCCATGCGGATGCCGGCCGGCGCCATCGGCGTCGGCTCGGCGCCCAGGCCGGCGGCGTGCAGCTCGGCCAGCGCGGCCTCGCGGCTGGTCTTGGCCAGGTTGACGCGCAGGTCCAGCGGCGCCGGGCGCAGCAGCGCGTCGCCCAGGGCTGCGGCGAAGGCCTCGCCGTGGCCGCGCACCAGTTCGTCGTACAGCCACTCGGGCAGGTTGGCGCGCACGCGCGGCGCCAGGCTGGAGCGCTCGATCGTGGTCAGACGGTCCAGCCACTCGGCTTCTTCGGGATGCAGGAACGGCGTCAGCGTGTCGCGGCCCAGGGTCGCGGCCAGGCCCAGCAGCGCCAGCCGGCGCGAGGTCGCGCCCGTGCCGCTTTCGGCAAACTGGGCAAACTCGACGCGCCGGCGCAGCACCGCGTAGATGGCCTCGGCGATGATGCCGCGCTCGCGGTGGCCAAGCTTGCTGTTCTCGCGGAAGTAATAGCTCACCACGGCATCGGCCGGGCGCGCAAACAGCATGACCTTGCCCAGCAGGCGGTCGATATGCTGGATATGGGTGGCATGGAGGCCGCCATGCGAGCGGACCGGGGCACCGTTGGCATTGGGCGACTTGCGGATGGGGCTGCCCTTGCCCTTGCCCTTGCTGCGCGCGGGGGCATGTCCTTCGCTGCGCGGGGATCGGGTTCCTGCCTGGGTGCGACTCATGCCTTGACTCCTCCCGCCGGGGTATCGGCGGAGATGGCCATCAGCAATTGCGATTCGGCCGGGTTGATAACGTTGACTACGCCGTCCTGAAGTTGCAGGCGGTCCTCTACGAACCATTGCACGGCGCGGGGATAGATCACGTGCTCGCATTCGAGCAGGCGCGCGGCCAGGCTCTCGGGCGTGTCCGCCGGCCGCACATCAAGTGCAGCCTGAATCACGATCGGACCATGGTCGAGTTCTGGGGTGACAAAGTGCACGGTGGCGCCATGCAGCTTGACGCCGGCGTCGAGCGCCTGCTTGTGGGTGTTCAGGCCCGGGAAGCATGGCAGCAGCGACGGATGGATATTCAGCAGCCGGCCTGCATAGCGGTCGACGAAGCCGGGCGTGAGTATACGCATGAAACCGGCCAATACCACCAGGTCGGGCGCGTGGGCGTCGATGGCCTCGGCCAAAGCCGCATCAAAAGCGGCACGGTCAGGGTGCTGGCGATGGTCGACCACGCCGGTTTCGATGCCATGCTGCTGCGCGAATTGCAGCCCGGCGGCGTCCGGCCGGTTCGACAGTACTGCCGCCACCCGGGCGGGCCAGCCGCCACCCGCGCAGGCACGGACGATGGCTTCCATATTGGAGCCTCGTCCGGAAATCAAGATGACAATTTTTTTCATCGCGCAATTCTACCAAGGCAAGGCGCTAAACTCTGGTAAAGCCAACGCATTACGTGCTTAATTCACGAGATTCGGACAGGGCGCGATGTCTCTAACATGTGACGGCATGCCCGTATACCCCCGATTGATGGATTGTGACGCTTCGCCCCCTCTGCTAGAGTGGGCGCTACGTCCACGCGCCAACCCTGTGCATGACACAGTGCTCGCCAAGAGCTGGTGACAACAAGGACGAAACGGGAATTTGAACGGGAATTCGCATGTCGAACGCTGCACCGACGTTGTTGGTGGTCGATGATCATCCTATGGCTTTGTCAGGCACTACGGCTTTCCTCGCCGAAGTCATGCCGGATGTGGCAGTCCATGCCGCCGGCAGTGCCCGCGAAGCCCTGACAAGCCTGCAGCAGGGTCTGCGCCCCGATATCGTGCTGCTCGATATCTGGCTGAACGATGGCACCGGCTTCGATGCCATGCAGTCGTTCAAGACCGTCATCCCCGGCGCACGCTTCATCTTCATGTCCGCCGAGGCCACCCCCGAGATCGTCGGCCGCGCCCGCGCGCTGTCGGCCTGCGGCTTCGTCGGCAAGCACCTTGATGCCAATGCCTTCACCGCCGCGGTGCGCAAGGTGCTGGCAGGCGACACCTCCTTCCCCACCGATGAGGCCCTGAACGGCCGCGCGCAGTCGTTCGGGCCCGCCCACGGCATTCCGGTCACGCCGGCCGAGCTCGGCCTGACGCCGCGCCAGGGCGCGGTGCTGGCGCTGGTGCTGGAAGGCCTGCCGAACAAGGTGATCGCGCGCCGCCTGGGGCTGACCGAGAACACCGTCAAGGAGCACGTGTCAGCCATCCTGCAGCGCCTGGGCGTGCGCACGCGCATGCAGGTGATGTCGCGCATGGAGCGGTTCCGCCTGCGCCAGTAACGCAGGCCGGTACCCTACGCCGGCCGCAGCCAGCGGCGCAGCAGCAGCCGCAGCGAAGCCGGGTCCACCGGCTTGGGCAGCACGAAATATCCCGCCTCTTCTGCCGCCGCCAGCGCGGCGGATTTCAGGTCGCCGGTCAGCAGCGCGCTGCGCGCCTGCGGCTGCGTGTTCTGCCAGCGCTCGAGCAAATCCAGTCCGTTCTCGCTGCCGGGCAGGCGCAGGTCGCAGAAGATGATGTCCGGGCGCAGGCCCTTGGCAAACAGCTTGTCGGCCTCGGCGCCGTGCGCGGCGCAGGCCACGCGGATGCCCCAGGCCTCCATCAGCGCGATCCAGGCCTTGCGGATCTGGCTGTCGTCGTCGACCACCAGCACCGTGCCCTGCAGGCGGTCGGGCTTGGCCTCTTCCGCCTGCGCCATCGCGCGCATCTCGCGCACGCTGGCCACGGTCTCGGCCGGCACCGTCGCCAGCGCGAACCAGAACACCGAACCCTTGCCCGGCACCGAGCGCACGCCATAGGTGCCGCGCATCAGGCGCACGCATTCCTTGAAGATGGCCAGCCCCAGGCCCAGGCCCTGCGACGGGTCGCGCTGCGGGTTATGGACCTGGTAATACGGCGAAAAGATGTCGGGCAGGTGCTCGGGTGTCACGCCGGCGCCGGTATCCCAGACTTCCAGCCGCACATGCTTGCGGCGCTGGCGCGCGGTCACCAGCACACCGCCGCGCTGGGTGTAGCGCAGCGCGTTCTGCACCAGGTTGAACAGGGCCCGGCGCAACAGCACCGGCTCGGCCATGGCGTAGAGCTCGTCGGGCACGCGCGGGGTCAGGGTCAGGCCGCTTTCGCGCGCATCGGCGGCAAACTGGCTCATCACGTCGCGAATCAGCGCGCCCAGCTCGCATGGCTCCAGCGTCGGCAACACCTTGCGCCCTTCCAGCTTGGACAGGTCCAGCAGCGAACGGAACAGGAGGTCGATGGTCTGGGTGCCCGCCGCCACCTGCTCCACCAGCGGATGCAGCGCCGACGACTGGTTGCGCGCGCGCAGCGCCTCCACCAGCATCACCAGCGCATGCACCGGCTGGCGCAGGTCGTGGCTGGCGGCAGCCAGGAAGCGCGACTTCTCCTCGCTGGCATGCAGCGCGCGCTCCTTTTCCTCCTGGAACTGCTTGGCCAGGCGGCGGCTGTCGCCCTCGAGCTGGATGGCGCGCACCAGCGTGACCTGCAGGTGCAAGGCATGGCGCGACAGCATCAGACCATAGATCACCAGCAGCACCTGCACATAGACGCCATGGCCGGGGAAGGCGAATTCCGCCATCAGGATATTGGGCACCAGGATCGGCACGCCGGCATAGACCAGGTTCGACGGCACCGGCGCCTGCGACACCGCGCCGCCTGCCAGCACCCCAAGGGTCAGCAGGTACAGCACGCTGGAGAACACGGCCGAGCCCGTATACAAATGCAGCAGCGCCGAACTGCCCCAGGTCACGCCGGTCAGGAAGGCAACCGCGCGCATATTGTTCCACCACTTGCGCGTGTGCGCGGAGCGGCTCATCGAGGCATGGTCGCGCTGGTAGCCGACATAGAACCACAGGCCGCCGACCGTCAGCAGCAGCATCACCGCGCACCAGCCGAGCAAGGCCGCGCGGCTCACGTCGTTCCAGAATCCCAGCGTGGTCAGCGCGGGCAGCAGCACCGAGGCCACGATCGCCGTGGGCGAGTTCTTGTGCACGATGGCCATCAGCTTGGCGCGCGTCTCGACGTCGAGCTGGGCGGTCGCCTGAGGCAGGACTCGGGGCAGGAGCCGGGAAAAGAACCGGTTGGGCAGCGCTTTCAAGTGTGGCTGGCTTGGAATGGGCGGATGTCGGGGGCAGCAGGTGCCAGCGCCGAAGTGAAGCCGAAGTGGGCCATATCATGCCGCCTTTTGCGGCATTGCGCCATGCCGCGAGGGCCGGTTGCGGCACAAAAACAGCAGCGCGGCACCGGCCGCGGGCGGCGGGAGCGGCAAGCGGACCCATTCGCCTTATAATGCTCGCTTTACCTGAAACGTTTCCCGCCGTCCCCGTGAAAGTCTTCCGCGGCCTGCCCAACGCCGAAAGCCGGGCGCCCTGCGCGCTCACCATCGGCAATTTCGACGGTGTGCATCGCGGCCACCAGTCGCTGCTCGCGCGTGCGCGTGCAGCCGCCGACGCACGCGGCCTGCCGCTGTGCGTGATGACCTTCGAGCCGCATCCGCGCGAGTTCTTCACCCCGGACAAGGCCCCCACCCGCATCGCGCTGCTGCGCGACAAGCTGGAAAGCCTGCGCCGCAACGGCGTGGACCGGGTGGTGGTGGAACACTTCAACGCCCACTTTGCCGCCCAGTCGCCGCAGGCGTTCGTTGAGAACGTGCTGTGGCACGGCCTGCACGCGCGTTGGGTGCTGGTCGGCGACGACTTCCGCTTCGGCGCCAGGCGCGCCGGCGACTTTACCTACCTGCAGGAAGCCGGGCGCCGCTACGGCTTCGATGTCGAGCAGATGGGATCGGTGTCCGAAGGCGGCATCCGCATCTCCAGCTCTGCCGTGCGCCAGGCGCTGGCCGACGGCGATCTGGAGCATGCCCGGCGCCTGCTCGGCCACGGCTATGCCATCAGCGGCCACGTGATCCACGGCCGCAAGCTGGGCCGCGACCTGGGCTTCCCGACGCTGAACCTGCGCATCTCGCACAAGCGGCCGGCAGTCAGCGGCATCTTCGTGGTGCAGGTGCACGGCATCGCCGACCAGCCCCTGCCGGGCGTGGCCAGCATCGGCGTGCGCCCCACCATCGAGGACGCCGGCCGGGTGCTGCTGGAAGTCCACCTGTTCGATTTCAAAGAGAACCTGTACGGCAAGCTGGTGCGGGTTGAATTCATGAAGAAGCTGCGCGACGAAGCGCGCTTCGACAACCTGGACGAGCTCACCGCCGCCATCGCCAAGGACAGCGCCGATGCGCGCGCCTTCTTCGGCCTGACCGCCCCGGGCGCGGCCGAAGGCAGCGGCGGGCGCGACTTCGCCACCTCCGCCACCGACCGAATTAGGTAGCGGCCGGCGCCCGCCCGCACGCCAGTGGCGCGGGCCCGGCACGCACGCCGCCGCCCCAGTCTTTCCGCGCACCCGCCGGCCTGCCGCCGCCCGCGCGCCAACCCGAATTGCCCTGAGAATCGAAATGCCTGACGACAAACGCGCCAAGCCCGAGAAAAGCAAATATCCGGTCAACCTGCTCGACACGCCCTTCCCGATGCGTGGCGACCTGCCCAAGCGCGAGCCGCAGTGGGTCAAGCAGTGGCAGGACAAGCAGCTCTACAAGAAGATCCGCGCGGCCCGCAAGGGCGCGAAGAAGTTCGTGCTGCACGACGGCCCGCCGTATGCCAACGGCGACATCCATATCGGCCACGCCGTCAACAAGGTGCTCAAGGACATGATCATCAAGGCGCGCGGCCTGACCGGGCTGGACGCCGTCTACGTGCCGGGCTGGGACTGCCACGGCATGCCGATCGAGATCCAGATCGAGAAGAAATTCGGCAAGGGCCTGCCGGTGCAGGAGGTCCAGGCCAAGGCGCGCGCCTACGCCACCGAGCAGATCAAGCGCCAGATGGTGGATTTCGAACGCCTGGGCGTGCTGGGCGACTGGGACCACCCCTACCTGACCATGAACTACAGCAACGAGGCGGATGAACTGCGCGCACTCGGCAAGATCATGGAGAAGGGCTATGTGTTCCGCGGCCTGAAGCCGGTGAACTGGTGTTTCGACTGCGGCTCGGCGCTGGCCGAGGCCGAGGTCGAATACAAGGACAAGGTCGACCTGTCGATCGACGTGGGCTTCCCGTTCGCGCAAGCCGACAAGCTGGCACACGCCTTCAAGGTGCCCTTCGAGCAGCTCGACGGCAAGCCCGGCTGGATCGTGATCTGGACCACCACGCCATGGACCATCCCGAGCAACCAGGCGCTGAACGTGCACCCGGAAGTGGAATACGCGCTGGTCGAGACCCCGCGCGGCTACCTGATCCTGGCCACCGAGCGCGTCGAGGAGCAGCTCAAGGTCTACGGCCTGGAAGGCAAGGTCGTGGCCACCACCACCGGCGCGGCATTGTCGGAAATCCGCTTCCACCACCCGCTGGCCAGGATGGACGCGGGCTATGACCGCCTGTCGCCGGTCTACCTGGGCGACTATGTCACCACCGACACCGGTTCGGGCATCGTGCACTCGGCGCCGGCCTACGGCGTGGAAGACTTCCAGTCGTGCAAGGCGCACGGCATGGCCGATTCCGACATCATCAGCCCGGTGATGGGCAACGGCGTCTATGCCGGCACGCTGCCGCTCTTTGGCGGGCTGTCGATCTGGGACGCCAACCCGAAGATCGTCGAGGTGCTGCAGGCCTCGGGCAACCTGTTCAATTCGCACAAGTACACCCACAGCTACATGCACTGCTGGCGCCACAAGACGCCGATCATCTACCGTGCCACCTCGCAGTGGTTCGCGGGCATGGACGTGGACCCGGCCGACGAGAACGGCAAGACCGGCCCCACCCTGCGCGAGACCGCGCTGGCCGGCATCGACGCCACCGAGTTCTTCCCGGCCTGGGGCAAGCAGCGCCTGCACAACATGATCGCCAACCGGCCGGACTGGACGCTGTCGCGCCAGCGCCAGTGGGGCGTGCCGATGGCCTTCTTCCTGCACAAGGAAACCGGAGCGCTGCACCCGCGCACGCCGCAGTTGCTGGAAGAAGTGGCCAGGCGCGTCGAGCAGCATGGCATCGAGGCCTGGCAGACGCTGGACCCGGCCGAGCTGCTGGGCGACGAGGCCAGCCAGTACGAGAAGAACCGCGACACGCTGGACGTGTGGTTCGACTCCGGCACCACGCACTGGTCCGTGATCCGCGGCTCGCACCGCGACGACCTGTACGATCCGTCCGCCGATGAAGCCGATGGCCGCCTCGCCGACCTGTACCTGGAAGGCTCGGACCAGCACCGCGGCTGGTTCCACTCGTCGCTGCTGACCGCGTCGATGCTGTACGGCAAGCCGCCCTACAAGGCGCTGCTGACGCACGGCTTCACCGTCGACGGCGAAGGCCGCAAGATGTCCAAGTCGATCGGCAACACCGTGTCGCCGCAGGACATCTCGAACAAGATGGGCGCCGAGATCATCCGCCTGTGGGTAGCCTCGACCGACTACTCCGGCGAGCTGTCGATCTCGGACGAGATCCTCAAGCGCGTGGTGGAAGGCTACCGCCGCATCCGCAACACGCTGCGCTTCCTGCTGTCCAACCTGTCCGACTACGACCACGCCAGGCACGCGCTGCCGGCGTCGGAATGGCTGGAGATCGACCGCTACGCAGTGGCGCTGACCGCGCAGCTGCAAAAGGAAGTGCTGTCGCACTATGAGGCGTATGAATTCCACCCGGTGGTGTCCAAGCTGCAGACCTTCTGCTCCGAGGACCTGGGCGGGTTCTACCTCGATGTGCTGAAGGACCGCCTGTACACCACCGCGCCGGACTCCAAGGCCCGCCGCGCGGCGCAGAACGCGCTGTACCACATCACCCAGGCGATGCTGCACTGGATGGCGCCGTTCCTGTCGTTCACCGCCGAGGAAGCGTGGCAGATCTTCGCCCACGGCACCGAGCACACCGACACCATCTTCACCAGCACCTACTACGCGATACCGGAAGTCGACGATGGCGCCGACGACCTGCTGCAGAAGTGGCACACGCTGCGCGAAGTGCGCGCCGAGGTCACCAAGCAGCTGGAAGCGGTGCGCGTGGAAGGCGAGATCGGCTCGTCGCTGCAGGCCGAGCTGACCATCCAGGCCGGCGGCCCGGTGCTGGACGCGCTGCAGAGCCTGGGCGACGACCTGCGCTTCGTGCTGCTGACCTCATCGGCCAAGGTAACGCACGCGCCCGAGGCCGGCGACCTGCTGGTCACGGTGACCCCGTCGACCCATGCCAAGTGCGAGCGCTGCTGGCACTACCGCGCCGATGTCGGCCACAACCCGGACCATCCGACCCTCTGCGGGCGCTGCGACAGCAACCTGTTCGGCGCCGGTGAACACAGGAGCCATGCCTGATGGCATCGACCACGTCCCGTTCCGCGCGCCCGGCACGCCGCAACAACAAGGCCGCCAGCACCACCCCGCTGCTGTGGATGGCCTTCGCGCTGCTGGTGGTGGTGCTCGACCAGTTCTTCAAGATCGTCATCGTGCGCACCTTCACCTATGGTGAATCGCGCCCGGTGACCGGCTTCTTCAACCTGGTGCTGGTCTACAACAAGGGCGCGGCGTTCAGCTTCCTGGCCGATGCCGGCGGCTGGCAGCGCTGGTTCTTCACCGGGCTGGGCATCGTGGTGGGCGCGTTCATCGTGTGGCTGCTGTATCGCCACACCGGACAGCGGCTGTTCTGCTTTGCGGTGTCGCTGATCCTGGGCGGCGCGGTCGGCAACGTGATCGACCGCGTGGTCTACGGGCACGTGGTCGATTTCCTGGATTTCTATGTGCGCAACTACCACTGGCCGGCCTTCAACGTGGCCGACTGCGCGATCACGGTCGGCGCGGTGCTGCTGATCGTGGACGAGCTGCGCAGGGTGCGGCGCCACTGAGCGCCCTGATTGTGTTCCCCTCTCCCCTCACGGGGAGAGGCTAGGGTGAGGGGCGGTTCAGCAAGGCACCACGCCACCAGAACCGCCCGCCCTCACCCCCGGCCCCACTCCCGCCGTGCGGGAGTGGGGAGCCAACCCTCAGCCGGCTTCCCCGGTATCATTTCCCTTTCTCCCCAGCCAGGTTCCCCACCATGGATTTGCGCGGCAAGCACATCGTTCTCGGCCTGACCGGCGGCATCGCCTGCTACAAGTCGGCCGAACTGGTCCGCCTGCTGACCAAGGCCGGCGCCACCGTGCAGGTGGCCATGACCGAGGCGGCGACGCACTTCATCACGCCGGTGACGATGCAGGCGCTGTCCGGCCGTCCGGTCTTCCTGTCGCAGTGGGATGCCCGCATCGACAACAACATGGCGCACATCGACCTGTCGCGCGAGGCCGATGCCATCGTCATCGCTCCGGCCTCGACCGATTTCATGGCGCGCCTGGCCAACGGGCTGTGCGACGACCTGCTCAGCACCCTGTGCATCGCGCGCGACTGCCCGCTGCTGGTGGCACCGGCGATGAACCGCCAGATGTGGGCCGCCCCCGCCACCCAGCGCAACGCCGCGCAACTGCGCGCCGACGGCGTGATGATCCTGGGCCCCGGCAGCGGCGACCAGGCCTGCGGCGAGGTCGGCGACGGCCGCATGCTGGAGCCCGAAGAACTGCTCGACGACATCATCGCCTTCTTCCAGCCCAAGCCGCTGCAAGGCAAGCGCGTGCTGATCACCGCCGGCCCGACCTTCGAGGCGATCGACCCGGTGCGCGGCATCACCAACCTGTCGTCCGGCAAGATGGGCTTCTCGATCGCGCGCGCGGCGCGCGAGGCCGGCGCCGAGGTGCTGCTGGTGGCCGGCCCCACCGGCCTGCCCACCCCGCGCGGCGTGCTCCGCACCGACGTGCGCAGCGCGCAGCAAATGCATGACGCGGTGATCGCGCAGCTGCACGGCGTGGATGTCTTTGTCGCCGTGGCCGCGGTGGCAGACTGGCGCCCGGCTGAAGTCGCGCAGCAGAAGCTGAAGAAGGCCAACGATACCGACACCCCCACGCTGCAGTTCGTGCAGAACCCCGACATCCTGGCCACGGTCGCGGCGCGAGCCGACGCACCCTACTGCGTCGGCTTTGCCGCCGAGAGCGAGAACCTGGAGCGGTACGGCGAGCAGAAGCGCCAGCGCAAGGGCGTACCGCTGCTGGTCGGCAATATCGGCCACCATACCTTCGGCCTGGACGACAACGAAATCGTGCTGTTCGACGCCGCCGGCATGACGCGGCTACCGCGCGCCGACAAGCTGTCACTGGCACGCCAGCTGGTGGCGGCGATCGGCCAGCGCCTGCCCGGGCGCACACGGCCCTGATGGCGGGCGCGCGTCCGGTATCATGCGCGGCTGCCACCTATTCCGTTGAACCGATTTCCCCCAGGATTCCCATGACCCAGCCACTGAACCCAACCGTCGAAATCAAGGTGCTCGATGCGCGCCTGAATGAATGGGGCCTGCCCGCCTACCAGAGCGAAATGGCCGCCGCCATCGACCTCCATGCCTGCGTCGACGCCCCGGTATCGATCGCGCCGGGCACGCCCGCGCAACTGGTGCCGGCCGGCATCGCCGTGCACATGGGCAACCCGTACATGGCCGCGACCATCGTGCCGCGCTCGGGCCTGGGCCACAAGAAGGGCCTGGTGCTGGGCAATTCGATCGGCGTGATCGATGCCGACTACCAGGGCCAAATCATGGTCAGCGTGTGGAACCGCAACGCGCCCGGCACCGAGCCGATCGTAATCCAGCCGGGCGAGCGCATCGCGCAGATGATGTTCGTGCCGGTGCTGCGGCCGGTGTTTTCGACGGTGGCAGAATTCAGCGAAGACAGCGAACGCGGCGCGGGCGGCTTTGGCTCGACCGGCGTGCACCACACCAAGGCCAGCGCCTGACGCAGCCTCTGGCCGCACAAGACACTGGCGCCCCGCGGGGCGCCAGTTTGCTTTTCAGCCCTGCTGCTCGAACAGCAGCGCCACGCCGCTGGCGGCGTCCGCCAGCACCAGGGTCTCGCGCGGGCCCAGGTCGTGGGTCGGCACACCCTGTTCGCGCCAGCCGGCACGTGCCGCCGCCAGGTCATCGGTGCGCAGGCGGATTGCAGCGTAGCCCGGCCCCTCGCGCCGGACATGCGCGGTGCCGGTGGCCGAAGCCAGCGCCTGCGGCGTGCTGACCACCAGCGTGGCATCGTCCAGCGCCAGGCTGCAGACATGTTCGCTCAGCTGCGTCAGCTCGCCGCCGGTCAGCTCCGCGTAGGCGTGCGCGGCGGCGTCCACCAGCGCGGGCGCCACCACCAGGAACATGGTGGCGATGCTGTGCGCGCCGTTGGCATGGCGGGTCCATTCGGGCCGCCACAGCAGTTCGGGCGTACGGTGCTCGCAGACGAAGTAGCGCGCGCCCGGCGCATCGTCAAGCGCGGTCACGCGGAAGGTGGCCGGGTGCTCGCTGCCGTCATCCAGCCGCACCGGACGCGAGAACTCGATCGGGTCCGAGGTGTGCCAGCCCGCCGCACGCAGCCGTGCCGCGGTGGCAAAGGCATCGGCGCTCTTGCACGACATCGCCGCGCAGCCGCCGCCGTGCGCCTGCGCATCCCAGTAGTACTGGCGGCTTGGGCTGGGCGCGGTCACGTGCAGCAACTCAAGGTAGTCCCGCCGCAGCATGATGCAGTGGTTCTGCGAGCCGAGCGTGTGGTAGCCGCGCGGCGTCAGCGTAAAGCCGAGCCGGCGCCATGCCCGGGCCCCGGCATCGAGGTCTGGGCACACCACCACCGCGTGGTCGAACATTTCCGCTTGCGTTGCCATCGGCATCCTCTCGGTTTCACGGCGCACCCGCGCCGGACATCGTCATTCGAACTGGATATTGGCCTTGCGCGCCACGGCCTGCCATTTGTCATGCTCGCGGCGCACCAGGTTGCCGAGGTCGGCCGGGCTGCCGCCCACGATCTCGAAGCCCTGCGCGGCCAGCGCATCGAGCACGCGCGGCTGGCGCAGCGATTCGACCAGCGCGTCGTGGATGCGCGTGACCGTGGATGCCGGCAGGCCGGCCGGGCCGAACACGCCGATCCAGGAGTAGGCCTCGAAGCCCTTGAGCCCCTGCTCTGCCACCGTCGGCACCTGCGGCAGCTGGCGCAGCCGGCTGGTGCCGGTCACGCCCAGCACCTTGATGGTGCGTGCGGCCACGTGCGCCTGCACGGCGGCGTAGCTGCTGAAGAAAATATCGACCTCGTTGGACAGCACCGCCTGCACGGCCGGGCCGCCGCCCTTGTAGGGCACATGCAGCATGCGTACGCCGGCTTCGGTCGCCAGCGCCTCTGCCGCCAGCTGGTTCAGGCTGCCGATGCCGGACGAGGCATAGCGCACGCCGTCGGGCCTGGCCTTGGCCAGCTCCACCAGCTCGCGCACATTGGCCACGGGCAGCGCGGGATTGGCGGCAATCACCAGCGGAAAGCGCACCAGCTGCGAGATTGGCGAGAAATCGCGGAAGGTGTCGTAGGGCAGCTGCTTGTAGGCGAAAGGGTTGATGGCGTGGGTGTCGAAGGCCATCAACAGGGTGGTGCCGTCCGGCTTCGCGCGCGCCACGGTGCTCGATGCGATCAGGCCGCCGGCACCCGGCTTGTTGTCGACCACCGCGGCCTGCCCCAGCGTCGCCTTCAGCCCAGGCTGCAGCTGCCGGGCCACGATGTCGACGCTCCCGCCAGGCGGGAACGGCAGCACCAGCGCGATCGGGCGGTTGCCCGCCAGCGGTTCGGCGCCGGCGGCTGCAGCGACGTGGAGCATCGGGACGGGCATGGCACCCAGCGGCAGGATCTTGAGCAGCAGGCGGCGGCGCCGCGTGCGTTCGGCAGAGGACATCAGGGTTTTCAGGCTGGATTCCTGGCCGGTTGCGCGGCCAGCTGCGGCCGCAAACCCGTGCCCCGACGGGCATGGCCGGCGGCCGCCGGGACAAAAAGAAAAGGGGCGGCATGACTGCCGCCCCCGTATTTTGCCCGATGACCGGCCACGTTGCTGGCAACGCGGCCGATAACCGCTCAGGCTTCTGCGCGCTGTTCCTCGGGCGCCTCGGGCGGTTCCGGCTCGATCTCGGAGAAATCGAGCTTGATCTGGTCCTGCTCGTCCAGGTCCACCACCACCTTGCCGCCCGAAACCAGCCTGCCGAACAGCAGTTCGTCGGCCAGGGCCTTGCGGATCATGTCCTGGATCAGGCGCTGCATCGGGCGCGCGCCCATCAGCGGATCGAACCCCTTGTGCGCCAGGAACTTGCGCAGCTTCTCGGTAAAGCTGGCTTCCACCTTCTTCTCGTGCAGCTGCTCTTCCAGCTGCATCAGGAACTTGTCGACCACGCGCAGGATGATTTCCTCGTCCAGCGAGCGGAAGCTGATCATGGCATCCAGCCGGTTGCGGAACTCCGGCGTGAACATGCGCTTGATGTCAGCCATCTCGTCGCCCTGCTCGCGCGAGCTGGTGAAGCCGATGGTGGCGCGGTTCATGGTCTCCGCTCCCGCGTTGGTGGTCATGATGATGATCACGTTGCGGAAGTCGGCGCGCCGGCCGTTGTTGTCGGTCAGCGAACCATGGTCCATCACCTGCAGCAGGATATTGAAGATATCCGGATGTGCCTTCTCGATTTCGTCCAGCAGCAGCACGCAGTGCGGCTTCTTGGTGACGGCCTCGGTCAGCAGGCCACCCTGGTCGAAGCCGACGTATCCCGGCGGCGCGCCGATCAGGCGGCTCACCGCGTGGCGTTCCATGTACTCGGACATGTCGAAGCGCAGCAGCTCGATGCCCATGATGAAGGCGAGCTGCTTGGCGACTTCGGTCTTGCCCACGCCGGTGGGGCCGGAGAACAGGAACGAGCCGATCGGCTTGTCGGTCTTGCCCAGGCCGGCGCGCGACATCTTGATCGCCGAGGCCAGTGCCTCGATCGCCGGGTCCTGGCCGAACACCACCGACTTCAGGTCGCGGTCCAGCGTCTGCAGCTTGCTGCGGTCGTCCTGGTTCACGCTCTGCGGCGGGATGCGTGCGATGCGCGAGACGATGTCCTCGATCTCGCCCTTGCCGATGGTCTTCTTCTGCTTGGACTTCGGCAGGATGCGCTGCGCCGCGCCGGCTTCGTCGATCACGTCGATCGCCTTGTCGGGCAGGTGACGGTCGGTGATGAAGCGGGCCGACAGCTCCGCTGCCGCGGTCAGCGCCGAGGCCGCGTACTTGACGCCGTGGTGCTCCTCGAAGCGCGACTTCAGGCCGCGCAGGATCTGCACGGTCTGGTCGACCGAAGGCTCGACCACGTCGATCTTCTGGAAGCGCCGCGACAGCGCCGCGTCCTTCTCGAAGATGCCGCGATATTCCGTGAAGGTGGTCGCGCCGATGCACTTGAGCTGGCCCGACGACAGCGCCGGCTTGAGCAGGTTGCTGGCGTCCAGCGTCCCGCCCGAGGCAGCGCCCGCGCCGATCAGCGTGTGGATCTCGTCGATGAACAGGATCGCGTTCGGATTGTCCTTGAGCGACTTGAGCACGCCCTTCAGGCGCTGCTCGAAGTCGCCGCGGTACTTGGTGCCGGCCAGCAGCGCGCCCATGTCGAGCGAGTAGACGGTCGCCTTTTCCAGGATGTCCGGCACCTCGTTCTTGGTGATGCGCCACGCCAGGCCCTCGGCGATCGCGGTCTTGCCGACGCCGGCCTCGCCCACCAGCAGCGGGTTGTTCTTGCGCCGGCGGCACAGCACCTGGACCACGCGCTCGACTTCGCTCTCGCGGCCGATCAGCGGGTCGATCTTGCCGGCCTTGGCCAGCGTGTTCAGGTTCTGGGTGTATTGCTCGAGCGGGCTTTCCTTGCCGTCGCCGCCCTCGCCTTCGCCGGCGGCATCGCCATGCTTGGCGGGCTCGGACTGGTCCTTGCGGATGCCGTGGCTGATGAAATTGACCACGTCCAGCCGCGTCACGCCCTGCTGCTGCAGGTAATAGACCGCGTGCGAATCCTTCTCGCCGAAAATCGCGACCAGCACGTTGGCACCCGTCACTTCCTTCTTGCCGTTGGAAGTGGACTGGACGTGCATGATCGCGCGCTGGATCACGCGCTGGAAACCGAGCGTGGGCTGGGTATCGACCTCGTCGGTACCCGGCACTACCGGCGTGTTATCCGCGATGAAGTTCTTAAGGCTGGTGCGCAGGTCTTCTATATTGGCCGCGCAGGCGCGCAAGACTTCCGCTGCCGTGGGATTGTCGAGCAATGCCAGCAGCAGGTGCTCCACGGTAATGAACTCGTGGCGTGCCTGCCTGGCTTCGACAAACGCCATATGCAGGCTCACTTCCAATTCTTGCGCAATCATGCTTCCTCCATCACGCACTGCAGGGGATGCCCCGCCTGCCGCGCGTGCGTTGACACCAGCTCGACCTTGGTCGCTGCAATATCCCTGGTGTAGATACCGCAGACGCCCTTTCCTTCCCGGTGCACGGTGAGCATGATCTGCGTCGCCGTTTCCCGGTCCCTGCTGAAATACTGCTGCAGGATCATCACTACAAACTCCATCGGAGTGTAGTCGTCATTAAGCAGCACCACCTTGAACATGGCGGGCGGTTTAAGCGCCTGCTCTTTCCGCTCCAGGATGGTGCCCGCTTCGCGTTGTGGGACATTCGCAAGCCGTGTAGCCATGGCTTTATTCTAACCCTTACTCGCAACTCTGCAATTTGGGGAAAAGGCGCCGGATTCAAGAGCCGGGCCACCTGTTTCCGGTGGTGGAAGGACGCGGGATTTCACGCGGGAGGCATTGCAAGGCACGTGGCCGGCGCGGGCGGGACAGCAAGCACGGCAGCCCTGGCGCATGCCGCCAAGGTACCACCAGGTGCCGTCCCATTCCCGCCACACCCTGCTGGCAGTGGGGAATCCGCCAACTTGACAGTATCCTGCTTTGCCAGAAGAATCGTTCGCACACCTGCCGACGGCCAACGAGCCAAAGCAACAGCCGAGACAGGTGATCCGTGAGCAGGGAGGCCACGGCCGCCGCGGCGGCGAGTCAGCATCGAGACTGTCCGCCACGCGATTGCACCTCGCCGCGCGTCATCGCCGGCCGCGCCTCAGGACGCGGCAGGTCATGGCGCCGCAGTCCGTGCCGTCTGGCCGGCAAGGCTTCCCCGCTTTGAAATCTGCTATTTCGTGGGGGAGTATATGGCAAGCGGTATCGTCAAATGGTTCAATGACGCCAAGGGCTTCGGGTTCATCAAGCCGGACGAGGGCGAAGAAGAACTGTTTGCGCACTTTTCGGCTATCCAGATGTCCGGCTTCAAGACGCTGAAGGAAGGTCAACGCGTCTCGTTCGAGGTGGTCCAGGGCCCCAAGGGCAAGCAAGCCACCAATATCCAGGACGCCAGCTAAAGCGCGCCGCGACCGCATCCCGGCCGCAGAGCCGCGGAGCGGTCAACCAGGGTGTGGGGGGAGCTCCCCCGGGACGGGATCGATGCCAGCGCCCCGCGTTGCCGCCACGGCGGTGCGGCGGGTGCCGGCGCGGATCAGCTGCACGCACCACATCCGACTGAAAGCCCGGCTTCGCGCCGGGCTTTCTGCTTTCCGGGCCCCCGGGTCCGGACCATCAGGCCCAGCCGTCGATCTTCAGCCCGCTGGCCTGCTCGGCCTCTTCCCTGGTGACCTTGCGCACAGTCTGGCCGAAGGTCCAGACATGGCCCTCCGCGTCCCGGGCCGTGTAGGTCCGGTCGCCGTAGAACTCGTCCTGCGGCTCGCGCAGGATCACGGCGCCGGCGGCGCGGGCGCGCTCGCAATGCTGGTCCAGCCCTTCCTGCAGGTGCACGTGCAGGGTCTGGGTATTCTTGCCCCCGATCGAGGCCGGGCTGGCGGTAAAGTCCGCCCACTCGCTGCCCACCATCAGGTAGCTGTCGCCGAAACGCATTTCAGAATGCACCAGCTGGTCCTGCTGGTCGCGGATCACCATGACCCGCTCAAAGCCGAAGGCGCGCTCCAGCCAGTCCAGGGCCGCCAGCGGGTCCTTGTAGAAGAGGGCCGCACCGAACGCGGTGCGGCGGAAGGGATCGTCCATGCCTGTCTCCTCGGGCCGCCAGGCCCGTCAGTCCAACCCCTGACGTTCTAGGCAACAGTGGCGCCCGGGGCAAGAAAAAACCCCGGCGCCGACCAGACGGCACCGGGGTTTTCCTTGGCAGGTCGCCCGCCGCAGCGGGAGTCCGTGCTTACATATTGTCGATCATCACCTGGCCAAAGCCCGAGCACGACACCTGCGTCGCGCCTTCCAGCAGGCGGGCGAAGTCATACGTCACCTTCTTGGACAGGATCGACTGCTCCATCGACGAGATGATCAGGTCCGCGGCTTCGGTCCAGCCCATGTGACGCAGCATCATTTCGGCCGACAGGATTTCCGAGCCCGGGTTGACGTAGTCCTTGCCGGCGTACTTCGGCGCGGTGCCGTGGGTGGCCTCGAACATGGCAACCGAGTCAGACATATTGGCGCCCGGGGCGATGCCGATGCCGCCGACCTGTGCGGCCAGCGCGTCGGAGACATAGTCGCCGTTCAGGTTCAGCGTGGCGATCACCGAGTATTCGGCCGGACGCAGCAGGATCTGCTGCAGGAAGGCGTCGGCAATGGCGTCCTTGATCACGATGTCCTTGCCGGTCTTCGGGTTCTTGAACTTGCACCACGGGCCGCCGTCGACCAGCTCGGCGCCGAATTCCTTTTGCGCCAGCTCGTAGCCCCAGTCACGGAAGCCACCTTCGGTGAACTTCATGATGTTGCCCTTGTGCACCAGCGTCACCGACGGCTTGTCGTTGTCGATGGCGTACTGGATCGCCTTGCGCACCAGACGCTCGGTGCCCTCGCGCGAGACCGGCTTGATGCCGATGCCCGAGGTCGCCGGGAAGCGGATCTTCTTCACGCCCATCTCGTCCTGCAGGAACTTGATGAGCTTCTTCGCCTGCTCGCTTTCCGCCGCCCATTCGATGCCGGCGTAGATGTCTTCCGAGTTCTCGCGGAAGATCACCATGTCGGTCTTTTCCGGCTCACGCACCGGCGAGGGCACGCCCTTGAAGTAGCGCACCGGGCGCAGGCAGACGTACAGGTCCAGCTGCTGGCGCAGTGCCACGTTCAGCGAGCGGATGCCGCCGCCCACCGGCGTGGTCAGCGGACCCTTGATCGAGACCACGTAATCCTTGAGCACCTCCAGGGTTTCGTCCGGCAGCCACACGTCCGGGCCGTAGACCTTGGTGGACTTCTCGCCGGCGTAGATCTCCATCCAGGCGATCTTGCGCTTGCCGCCATAGGCCTTGGCCACAGCCGCGTCGACCACCTTGATCATCACCGGGGTGATATCGAGGCCCGTACCGTCGCCTTCGATGTAAGGAATGATCGGATTGTCCGGGACATTCAGCGAAAAGTCCTGGTTGACCGTGATCTTTTCGCCGGCCGGAACCTTGATGTGTTGGTACATGACGTCTCCAGTACGGAACGGTTGTGACTGCCGCCGGTTCATGGCCGGTCGGCGAGATTCGGGGAGATGGCGCTGTGGCATTGTAGCGGGCCTTGCTGCGCGCCCGTGCTGCATTGCATCACCCTGGCGCCATCCTGGGCTGCCTTCAGTCTTATATAAGACACAAGACTAATTTCGTATTATGCAGCAATTTTTCATCATCCGCCAATCGGGCCGGACCCCAGATCCGCCGATTTCCCGGCCCGGCGCGCCGCTGCGGCATACTTGCGCCCCATGACCCTGATTGCCCTGAACAAGCCGTTTGGCACCATGAGCCAGTTCTCGGAACACCCGACGCGCCCGACGCTGGCCGCGTGCGTGAGCGTGCCCGGCGTCTACCCGGCCGGGCGGCTCGATGCCGACAGCGAGGGCCTGCTGCTGCTGACCGACGACGGCGCGCTGCAGGCGCGCATCGCCGACCCGCGCCACAAGCTGGAGAAGACTTACCTGGCCCAGGTCGAAGGCATTCCCGATGCCGCCGCGCTGGCCCGGCTGCGCGCCGGGGTAGACCTCGGCGACTTCGTGACCCAGCCCGCCAGGGTACGCGCCATCGACGCGCCCGACTGGCTGTGGCCGCGCCAGCCGCCGGTGCGCTTTCGCGCGGCGATCCCGACCGCGTGGCTGGAGCTGAAGATCCGCGAGGGCAAGAACCGGCAGGTGCGCCGCATGACCGCCGCGGTCGGCTTTCCCACATTGCGGCTGGTGCGCGTCGGGATCGGCCCGCTCGACCTGCGCGCGCTCGGCCTCGCGCCCGGGGCCTGCTGCGAGGTGTTGCCGGCGCAACTGGGACTGGCACCGGCAGCACCGCGCATGCGCCAGGAGCCGGCACCTCGATCCCATGTCTCGAAGACCAGACAGGCGAACGACACCAAGCGGCGTTCTCGTTACAAAAACTAACAAGTCGCGGGTCAACGCTGGCGGCAGCGGCCTCGTTCTTGTCGGGGACACGTCCTATCACGCGTCAAACTTTCCGACTGTTCTCATCCTTCGAGGTAATACGTCATGAAAAAACTGATCGCTGCTCTGGTTGTTGGCCTGTTCGCCACCGGCGCCTTCGCCCAGGCTTCGGCACCTGCTGCCGCCGACGCTGCAGCGCCCGCGGCCACCAAGGAAGCCCCGAAGACCACGACCAAGAAGAAGACCACCAGCAAGAAGCACAGCAAGAAGAAGGCTGCCCCCGCCGCTTCGGCCCCGGCTGCCCAGTAATCGCTGGCGCCCTTCCTGCCCCGTGCGCTCGCGAGGCAGGAAAGAGAAGGCAGGCTGCCGCCAGGCGCCTGCCTTTTTTGTTGCCGCGACAGCTCGTGATGCGCGACGTACGGCCCGCCGCACATCGGTACACTGCGCGTGCGCTATGCTTGCGGCTGCCGCTGCCCGCGCCATTTCAGACTGAACACCATGTCCTTCCTGTCCAACACGCTGTTGTCACGATGCTCCTCGATTGCCGGCCTGCTCGCGCTGAGCGCCGGGATCGCGCACGCGCAGGCCGCGCTGCCGGTGGTGCCGCTCACCGCGGGCATGTTTGCAATCCAGGCCGAGGTTGCCGCCACGCCGGCGGCACGCGAGCAGGGGCTGATGTACCGCACGACCATGGCCCCCAACGCCGGCATGCTGTTCGTGTTCGAGCAGAAGGCGGGCCACTGCTTCTGGATGCGCAACACCGAGCTGCCGCTGTCGATCGCCTTCCTGGCCGATGACGGCACCATCGTCAATATCGAGGACATGGCGCCGCGCACGGAGAGCAATCATTGCCCGAAGGCGGCGATCCGCTATGCGCTGGAAATGAACAGGGGATGGTTCGCGCAGAAAGGCATCAAGGCCGGCGCGAAAATCGGCGGACTGCCGCAGCCTCGCTGAGTGCGGCAGCGCCAGGCGGCGCCGGCAGGAGCACCGGCGCGGGAGGCAGGAATCAGTCGCGGAAGTTGTTGAAGTCCAGCGGCGCCTCGGACACGTCCTTGCGCAGCATCGCCATCACGCTTTGCAGGTCGTCGCGCTTGGCGCCCGACACGCGCACCGCATCGCCCTGGATGCTGGCCTGCACCTTGATCTTGCTGTCCTTGATGATGCGCACGATCTTCTTGGACAGGTCGCCGGTCACGCCCTTCTTGATCGAGATCACCTGCTTGACCTTGTCACCGCTGATCTTGTCGATCTTGCCGTAGTCCAGGAAGCGCACGTCAACGTTGCGCTTGGCCATCTTGTTGATCAGCACATCCTTGACCTGGCTCAGCTTGAAATCATCGTCGGCAAAGGCAGTCAGTTCATTTTCCTTGTGCTCGACCCGGGCGTCCGAGCCCTTGAAATCGAAGCGCGTCGAGATTTCCTTGTTGGCCTGCTCGACGGCGTTCTTCACCTCAACCATGTTCGCTTCGCACACTACATCAAACGACGGCATTGCATTCTCCTTGTGATCCGTATGCCCGGAAGCCGGCCGCGCACGGCGCCTTCCGTATAATCCAGCCTACCTCGCAGTTCCGGGTCGCTTGCCCTCCAGCGGCGGCCGCGTCACCTTTCCCTTGCATGGCAGATTTCCACGAATTCTATCCCCTGCGTCGCCACAATACATTCGGATTCGACGCGCGCGCGCGCTTTGCGGTGCATGTGCGCAGCGAAGCCGACCTGACCGCGGCCCTGGCCGACCCGCGTGCCGACGGCCTGCCCCTGGTGGTCCTGGGCGGCGGCAGCAATGTGGTACTGACCGGCGACCTGGACGCGCTGGTGCTGCTGATGGAAATCCCCGGCTACCAGCCGGAGGAGACTGGCGATGCCTGGCTGGTCACCGCCGGCGCCGGCGAGAACTGGAACGCGCTGGTCAACCGCACCATCGCCGACGGCATGCCCGGCCTGGAAAACCTGGCGCTGATCCCCGGCACCGCGGGCGCGGCGCCGATCCAGAATATCGGCGCCTACGGGGTGGAGCTGCGCGAGCGCTTCGAAGGCGTGCGCGCCTATGACCGCCACACCGGCGCATTCGTGTGGCTGGACCTGCGGGCCTGCGGCTTCGGCTACCGCGACAGCCTGTTCAAGCACGCCGGCGCCGGCCGCTACATCATCACGGCGGTGACGCTGAGCCTGCCCAAGGCGTGGCAACCGGTGCTGTCGTACGGAGAGCTGGCGCGCGAACTCGATGGCCGGGCTGCGCCCGATGCGGCCACGATTCGCGACGCCGTGGTCGCGATCCGTTCGCGCAAGCTGCCCGACCCGGCACAGCTGGGCAATGCGGGCAGCTTCTTCAAGAATCCGCTGGTCAGCGCGGCGCAGCGCGACGCGCTGCTGCAGGCCAACCCGGACCTGGTCAGTTATGCGCAGCCGGACGGCTCGTACAAGCTGGCAGCCGGCTGGCTGATCGACCGCTGCGGCTTCAAGGGCATGACCGATGGCCCGGTGGGCGTCTACGGCAAGCAGGCGCTGGTGCTGGTGCACCACGGCGGCGGCACCGGCGCGATGCTGCTGGCACTGGCCAACCGCATCGCCGATGCGGTGCAGGCGCGCTTTGGCGTGCGCATCGAACCGGAGCCGGTAGTGCTGTAAAGCAGGTGGGCCAGGACCGGCCCGCCGCGCCGGTCACGCGAAGTGGCAGACGTAGTCCAGCGTTTCCTGCACCTCGATATCGAAGCTGCTGTTGCCCGGCACGCTGAACTGCTGGCCCGCGCCATAGGTCTGCCAGTCTTCCGAACCGGCCAGGCGCACGCGGCAGGTGCCGGCGTTGATTTCCATGATCTCGGGCGCGCCGGTGTTGAAGGTCAGCGCGGCCGGGAAGATCACGCCCAGCGTCTTGCGGGTGCCGTCCGGGAACAGCACGGTGTGGCTGACGCACTTGCCGTCAAAGTACAGGTTGGCTTTCTTGACGACCGACACGTTGTCGAACTGGCTCACTTCCATCTCCTTGGGTTTCTGTACGAAAGACGTAAAAAGAGGGGCCATCGCGGCCCCTCCCTGTTCACCCCGCGCCGCGCTGGTTCAGTAGCGGCCGCAGAGCAGGTATTCCATCAGCGCCTTCTGCACGTGCAGGCGGTTCTCGGCCTCTTCCCAGACCACGCTCTTGGGACCGTCGATCACGGCGGCCTCGACTTCCTCGCCGCGGTGCGCCGGCAGGCAGTGCATGAAGAGCGCGTCGGGCGCGGCGCGGTCCATCATCGGGGTCGTGACCATCCAGTCCTTGAAGGCGCGCTTGCGGGCGTCGTTCTCGGCCTCGAAGCCCATGCTGGTCCAGACATCGGTGGTGACCAGGCTGGCGCCCTGGCAGGCCGTTAGCGGATCGTCGAAGACCTTGACCAGGCCGGCTGCCGACGCCGGCACCATCGCCGGATCAAGCTGGTAGCCCGGCGGCGCCGAGAAATGGAAGGTGAAGCCGAGCCGCTCGGCGGCCTGGATCCAGGTGTAGGCCATGTTGTTGGCATCGCCGATCCACGCCACGGTCTTGCCGCGGATACTGCCGCGCTGCTCGATGTAGGTGAAGACGTCGGCCAGCACCTGGCACGGGTGGTATTCGTTGGTCAGGCCGTTGATCACCGGCACGCGCGAATGCGCGGCAAAGCGCTCGATGATGTCCTGGCCGAAGGTGCGGATCATGATGATGTCGACCATGCGCGAGATCACCTGCGCCGCATCCTCGATCGGCTCGCCGCGGCCCAGCTGCGAGTCGCGCGTGTTCAGGAACACCGCGTGGCCGCCCAGCTGGTGGATGCCGGCTTCGAACGACAGGCGCGTACGCGTGGAATTCTTCTCGAAGATCATGGCCAGCGTGCGGTCGTGCAGCGGGTGCCAGGTCTCGTAGTTCTTGAACTTGGCCTTCAGGATCCGCGCGCGATCCAGCAGGTACTCATACTCGTCGGGAGTGAAGTCGCTGAACTGGAGGTAATGCTTGATCGGGGTTGAGCTCATAAAACAAAGAAGGCGGCTCGGTGGGGACGCGCCGTCACGAAGTGTTCATGACTCAAGCGCGCCGCGGAGCCGCCTTTCGCGTCGCATACGCAATTTAACTGCAAGAATCATAAGGGATTATTTCTGCTTTGGCGAGTCCGGGACAACCCGGCACGGACTTGCGCCCTGCACTTGCCCGGGCCCGCTGACAGGTTCCCGACAGGATTTCGCCCTTATGCGCAACTCTTATATAAGATATAATACCCGCTGATTCACGCGGGGCCCGGCATACCCATGCCGCTGCCCGCCGCCGGCATCAAAAGTGCCCCCGCAAGACACCGACGCCCCGCCTTCCGGCTGGAACCAGCGCGAACCAAACGCGCCCCGGCCGCGCCAAACGGGCGCCCGTCCAGCGGGTTTACCGTCGAGTCGTCCGCCTCACCCGCAGTGTCCAGCCTCATGAACCCCAACGTTCGCGAATTCTTTATCCAAGGCATTACCAAGGAAGGCAAGACCTTCCGTCCGAGCGACTGGGCCGAACGGCTGTGCGGCGTGATGGCGCAGTTCCGCCCCGAGGGCGACAGCGGCGACCCGCGCCTGACCTACTCCCCCTACGTGCGGCCGATCTTCGCCGGCAATGTCAAATGCGTGGTGGTGGACGTGCGGCTGCGCGACATTGAACCCAAGGCGCTGGATTTCGTGCTTAACTTTGCGCGCGACAACAACCTGCAGCTGGTTGAAGCCTGTTCGCTGGAATAAGCGTGCCGGCCTGGCGCCGGAAAGCAAAAAAGCTCGTCGGATGACGAGCTTTTTTGTTGGCGGATGCCTGGGCACCCTCCTCTGCTGGACCGCCGGGGCGGCCCGGGCAGCGATCAGGCAGCCATCGACTTGATGGCGGCCGACAGGCGCGACTTGTGACGTGCAGCCTTGTTCTTGTGCACGATCTTCTTGTCGGCAATGCTGTCGATCACGGCTTGCGAGTTCTTGAAGATCTCGGCGGCAGCGGCCTTGTCGCCAGCGTCGATGGCCTTGCGGACGGCCTTGACGGCGGTGCGCAGACGCGAACGCAGGCTGGAGTTGTGAGCGTTCTGGGCAACGGCCTGGCGGGCGCGCTTGCGAGCTTGTGCGGAATTTGCCATGTAAAAATATCCTGAATTCAGATGCGTGCCGCGGGGGACACAACAATTAAGTCATATCGAGCGACCCGGGATGCACTGACACACGAATCCGGAACGCAACTGTCCTTGTGAATCGGCAATTATACACAGATGCCGGCGCACAAAGCAACACGGCGGACACTTTGCCAGCTCAGGCCCGGGCGGGCGCCGGGCCGGTCCGTATAATAAGCGCCACATTGTGCCGGGGCACGTGGCGCGCCGGCAACTTTATCGCCCGGACCGCGTCTCAGTGGCGTCCCCGGCATGCGGTGCGCCCGCACCGATCCACCGTCCCGCACCGACCCGCACCTTGAACCTGCTCAAAGCGCTCGCCACCATCAGCAGCCTGACGATGCTCTCGCGCATCACCGGCCTCGTGCGCGAGATCCTGATCGCCCGCGCCTTCGGCGCGTCGGAGATGACCGACGCGTTCAACGTGGCCTTCCGCATTCCCAACCTGCTGCGCCGCATTTTCGGCGAAGGCGCGTTCTCGCAGGCCTTCGTGCCGATCCTGGGCGAATACCATACCAAGCGCGGCGACGAGCCGACCAAGACACTGATCGACGCCGTCGCCACGGTCATGACCTGGGTGCTGATGGGCGTGTCCCTGCTTGGCGTGATCGGGGCACCGCTGGTGATGACCGCGGTCGCCACCGGCTTCCGCGGGCAAAGCGAGACCTATACCGCGGCCGTGTTCATGACGCGGGTGATGTTCCCGTATATCGGCCTGATCTCGCTGGTGGCGCTGGCGTCCGGCATCCTCAATACCTGGCGCAAGTTCGCGGTGCCGGCCTTCACGCCGGTGCTGCTCAACCTGTGCCTGATCATCGCGGCCCTGTTCGTCGGCCCGCACATGGACCAGCCGATCTACGCGCAGGCGTGGGGCGTGCTGGTCGGCGGCGTGCTGCAGCTGGCGATCCAGGTGCCGGCGCTGCGGCGCCTGGGCGTGATGCCGCGGCTGAGCTTCAACCTGCGCGCGGCGTGGTCCGATCCCGGCGTGCGCCGCATCCTGCGGCAGATGGGGCCGGCGCTGCTGGCCGTGTCGGTGGCGCAGATCAGCCAGATCATCAATACCAATATCGCCTCGCGGCTGGCCGCGGGCAGCGTCTCTTACCTGACCTATGCCGACCGGCTGATGGAATTCCCGACCGCGCTGCTGGGCGTGGCGCTGGGGACCATCCTGCTGCCGAGCCTGTCCAAGGCCAACGCCTCGGGCGACCATGCCGAGTACTCGAGCCTGCTCGACTGGGGCCTGCGCCTGACCTTCCTGCTGGCGGTGCCCTGCGCGGTGGGGCTGTTCGTGTTCGGCGCGCCGCTGACCGCCGTGCTGTTCAACTATGGCAAGTTCGACGCCCACGCGGTCGAGATGACGCGCCAGGCGCTGGTCTCGTACGGCGTCGGCCTGATGGGGCTGATTTCGATCAAGATCCTGGCGCCCGGCTTCTATGCGCGCCAGGATATCCGCACGCCGGTGAAGATCGCACTGCTGGTGCTGGTGATCACGCAGGCCTGCAACTATGCGTTCGTGCCGTGGATCGGCCATGCCGGGCTGGCGCTGTCGATCAGCGCCGGCGCCACCATCAACGCGCTGCTGCTGTTCTTCGGCCTGCGCCGGCGCGGCCTGTACCGGCCGGCGCCGGGCTGGTGGCTGTTCCTGGCGCAGCTGTGCGCCTCGGTGCTGCTGCTGTCCGGCATGCTGCTCTGGTTCGCGCGCAACTTCGACTGGATCGGGCTGGGCGCGACGCCGCTGCTGCGCATCGCGCTGCTGGCTTCGTGCCTGGTACTTGCAGCGGTGGTCTACTTCGGTACACTGTGGCTCATGGGACTGCGCTACTCTGCCTTCAGGCGCCGCGCCGGCTGATGGGCCAGCGAATCTGCCAACGCATGGGCCACCTAACGAGCCGGCAATGGTGACCCACGCTGCGCGCGGTGCCGGCGGCTGCACCGGGAAACCGACATGACATCCACCAAAGTCCTGGATTATTTCGCCAGCCTCGTGGCTGACGAAAACGGCATCCCGCTGACCGAAACCGCGCTGTCCATCGCGCAGGACGCCTACCCCGACCTGGACCTGCAGTCCGAGCTTGCGGCGCTGGACGTGCTGGCGCTGCGCCTGAAGCGCCGGATCGCCGAAGGCACCCCCGCGATCCAGCGGCTGCGCCTGCTGAACCATTTCTTCTATCGCGACCTGGGTTTCGGCCCGAACGCGAACGACTACTACGACCCCGACAACTCCTACCTGAACGTGGTGCTGCGCCAGCGGCGCGGCATCCCGATCTCGCTTGCGGTGCTGTTCATGGAGCTGGGCCAGCAGATCGGCCTGCCGCTCAAGGGCGTGTCGTTCCCCAACCATTTCCTGCTGCGCATGACGATTCCTGCCGGCGAGGTGATCCTGGACCCGCTCACCGGCGAGACCCTGTCGAAGGAACGGCTGCAGGAAATGCTGGACCCGTACCTGGAGCGCGAAGGCATCAGCGATGCCAGCCAGGTGCCGCTGGGCCTGTTCCTGCGCGCGGCCAGCCACCGCGAGATCGTCGCACGCATGCTGCGCAACCTGAAGGCGATCTACCTGCAGGAGTCGCGCTGGCAGAGGCTGCTGGCGGTGCAGAACCGGCTGGTGATCCTGCTGCCGGGTTCGATCGAGGAAGTGCGCGACCGGGGGCTGGCGTACGCCAACCTGGAGTGCTTCCGCCCCGCGCTGGCCGACCTGGAAGCCTATGTGCTCGCCCGGCCCGATGCGGCCGATATCGGCCAGATCCGCGAGCGCATGCCGGCGCTGCGGATGATGAGCCGCAGCCTCAACTAAGAACCCGCTTCATAGTGAAAAAAGGGCGCGAAGGCTGCGCGGCCCCTCACTTGCTCAGCGCTCCACGCGCGTGGGCCGGCGGCGGTTGCCGCGCACCAGCTTCCACAGCCCGCCCAGAACCAGCGGCACCACGGCCGCGCCAATGCCGGCCAGCACGATCAGGTTCAGGTACTGGCGGATGAACGGCAGGTTGCCGAAGAAGTAGCCGGCAAAGACCAGGCCGACCACCCAGGCCACGGCGCCGACCACGTTGAACATCTGGAAGCGCGCAAAGGTCATCTGCGACACGCCCGCCACGAACGGGGCGAAGGTGCGCACGATCGGCACGAAGCGCGCCATCACCAGCGTCTTGCCGCCGTGCCGCTCATAGAAGTCATGGGTGCGGCGCAGCGCATCCTGGTCCAGGAAGCGCCACTGATGGTCGAACACCTTGGGCCCGATCCAGCTGCCCACCAGGTAGTTGACGGTATTGCCGGAAATCGCCGCCACCAGCAGCAGGCCGATCAGTGCCCACTCGTTCATGGCGCCGGTTGCGCAGAAGGCGCCCGCGATAAACAGCAGCGAGTCGCCCGGCAGGAACGGCAGGACCACCAGACCGGTTTCGGCAAAGACGATCAGGAACAGGATGGCATAGACCCAGTGGCCGTACTGGTCGATGACCGTGCCGAGGTATTTGTCGACATGCACCAGCATATCGATGAGCTGCAAAGCGAGATCCAAGTCGTTCCCCGTTGATGGTTTGGTTGACTGCGTTCTGTCCGATGCGGCCTGGGCCGCCTTGGCCTGAATCATACAAGAGCCGCCGCGCCAATCCGTCACCTGCGGCGCCTTTGCGCGTCCGACTCCGTGCGGGCGTCCACGTATAATCGCCGGATGCCTGCCTCCGCCTCCAGCACCGCCCTGCGCACCACCCAGCAGCCGCGCCCGATCCGGCCGCTGCCGGACCAGCTCATCAGCCAGATCGCCGCCGGCGAAGTGGTGGAACGACCGGCCTCGGTGGTCAAGGAGTTGCTGGAAAACGCGCTCGACGCCGGCGCCACGCAGCTCGGCATCCGGCTGGAAGAAGGCGGCGTGCGGCGCATCGTCATCACGGACAACGGCTGCGGCATCCCTGCGGCAGAGTTGCCGGTCGCGCTGATGCGCCACGCCACCAGCAAGATTGCGTCGCTCGACGAACTGGAATCAGTGCTGACGCTGGGCTTCCGCGGCGAGGCCCTGGCCTCGATCGCCTCGGTGTCCCAGCTGGCCCTGACCAGCCGCACCGCGGCCGATGCCCATGCCACCCAGGTCAGCGCCGATACCGGCACGGTGCAGCCTGCCTCGGGCGGGGTCGGCACCACCGTCGACGTGCAGCACCTCTACTTCAACACGCCAGCGCGCCGAAAGTTCCTCAAATCGGAGCAAACCGAGCTGGGGCACTGCCTGGAGATGGTACGGCGCACGGCGCTGGCGCGGCCCGACGTAACCATCTCGGTCCACCACAACGGCAAGCCGCTGGAGCACTGGAATGCCGGCGACGTCGCCACCCGTACCGCGCAGGTGCTGGGCAATGACTTTGCCCGCGCCCGCCTGCCACTGGACGAAGAGGCCGACACGCTGCACCTGTATGGCTTTGCCGGGCTGCCCACCGCCTCGCGCGGGCGGCCGGACCAGCAGTACTTCTTTGTCAACGGCCGCTTCGTGCGCGACAAGCTGCTCAATCACGCGGTGCGCAGCGCCTACCAGGACGTGCTGCACGGCGACCGCTTCCCGTCCTATGTGCTGTGCCTGGACCTGCCGCCGGAGATGGTCGACGTCAACGTGCACCCGTCGAAGATCGAAGTGCGCTTCCGTGAATCGCGCGCCGTGCACCAGTTCGTCTACCACGCGGTGCAGCGTTGCCTGGCGCGGCAGGCCGGCGGGAACGGCGACAGCCTGCATACCGATGCCGACGGCGAGATCACCCTGCCGTCTGGCGGCGCGACACCGGCGGGCGGCGCACGGCCGGGCTTTGGCGGCGGCAGTGGTGGCGGCGGCCAGTGGATCAATTATTCCGCGGCACGCCAGACCGAACTCGGCATCGCCCAGCCACGCCAGGCCTACCTGGGCATGGTGCGCGATGCCGCCGCACCGGCAGCGCGGCCGTATGGCGCCATGCCCGGCACCCCGGCGCAAGCGCCGGCCTGGCTGGCCGACGCGCAGGCGGCACGCGCCGACGACCCGCCCGGCCTGCTGGACCGCCTGCCGCCGGCCGCGCGCGCCGGCTTTGCCGATCCTGCCGACGCCCCCGACGACCACCCGCTCGGCTACGCCATCGCCCAGCTGCATGGCATCTATGTGCTGGCGCAGAACGCGCGCGGGCTGGTGCTGGTGGATATGCATGCCGCGCACGAACGCATCCTGTATGAGCAGATCAAGGCCGGCCTGGACGCGCGCGACCTCGCGGTGCAGCCGCTGCTGATCCCGGTCACGCTGCCCGGCAGCCCGGTCGAGATCGGCGTGGCCGAAGAACACCAGGAGACACTGACGCTGCTGGGCTTCGATATCGCCCCGGTGTCGCCCACCACTCTCGCGGTGCGAGCGGTGCCGGCGCTGCTGCAGCAGGCCGATGCCGAAGCGCTGGCGCGCGATGTGTTGCGCGACCTGCATGCCTACGGCGGCTCGCGCGTGCTGGCCGAGCGCCGCAACGAACTGCTGGCCACCCTCGCCTGCCACAGCGCGGTGCGCGCCAACCGCAAGCTCACGCTCGAGGAAATGAATGCGCTCTTGCGCCAGATGGAGCAGACCGAGCGCGCCGACCAGTGCAACCACGGCCGCCCGACCTGGGTGCAACTGACCGTGACCGAGCTGGACCGGCTGTTCCTGCGCGGGCAATAAGCCGCTCGCCCCACGATTCATCCAAGGCTTTCGATGTCCGCCGTACCCCACGATTCCGCCACGCATCCGCCCGTGGTCTGCCTGCTCGGCCCCACCGCCTCGGGCAAGACCGCGGCCGCGCTGGCGCTGGCGGCCGACGCGCCGGTGGAGATCATCAGCCTGGATTCGGCGCTGGTGTACCGCGAGATGGATATCGGCACCGCCAAGCCCACGCGCGAAGAACTTGCAGCCGCGCCGCACCACCTGATCGACATCATCGACCCGGCCGACAGCTACTCCGCGGCGCAGTTCGTCACCGATGCCGAACGGCTGATCGCACAGATCCGCGCGCGCGGCCATGTGCCGCTGATCGTCGGCGGCACCATGCTCTACTACAAGGCACTGACGCAGGGGCTCAATGACCTGCCCCAGGCCGATGCCGCGCTGCGCGCGGAGCTGGACCAGCTTGCCGCCGAGCGCGGCTGGCCGGCGCTGCATGCGATGCTGGCCGAGGTCGACCCGGTCACCGCGGCGCGGCTCGCGCCCAATGACGCGCAGCGCATCCAGCGCGCGCTGGAGATCCACCGCCTGTCCGGCCAGCCGATGTCGGCACTGCTGGCACGCCAGGCCGAGGGGCGCACCTTTGCCGGCGCGGCGGACCAGCGCTTCCGCGTGATTGCGCTGGAGCCATCGGACCGCCTGGCGCTGCACGCGCGCATCGCTCAGCGTTATGACGCGATGCTGGCCAACGGCTTTATCGAGGAAGTCGAGCGGCTGCGCCGGCGCGGCGACCTGCATCCGGGCTTGCCGTCGATCCGCTGCGTCGGCTACCGGCAGGTATGGGAGTACCTGGACGGCGACGCAGACTTTGCCACCATGCGCGAGCGCGGCATCGCCGCCACGCGCCAGCTGTGCAAGCGCCAGCTGACCTGGCTGCGCAGCACGCCCGAGCGGCTGGTGGTGGATTGCCTGGCGCCCGGGTATGTCGACCAGGTGCGCAGGCTGGCGGACTTCGGGCACTGACCCGATTGCATGCAAGCTGGCGCGGCAAGTGACGCACAGGCGATAATTCCGAATCCCTGTTTTCCGGAGAGCCGACCCAGCATGTCCAAGCCCGCCTTCACGCTCCGCCCCGCCACCGCCGCCGACAGCGAGACGCTGTTCAACCTGATCCTGGCGCTGGCCGAATACGAAAAGCTGACGCATATTGTCGAAGCCACGCCGCAGAAGATCCAGGATGCACTGTTCGGCGCCACGCCGCATGCCGAAGCGGTGCTGGTCGAAGTCGACACCGATGGCGGCCGGCAAGCCGTCGGCTTTGCCCTCTTCTTCCACAATTTCTCAACCTTCCTGGCCAGGCCCGGCCTGTACCTGGAAGACCTCTATGTCGATCCGGCCTGGCGCGGCCACGGCCTGGGCAAGGCGCTGCTCAAGCACCTCGCTGCGCTGGCGGTCGAGCGCGGCTGTGGCCGCTTCGAATGGTCGGTGCTGGACTGGAACCAGCCGTCGATCGACTTCTACCAGGCCATGGGTGCGGACGTGCTGCCCGACTGGCGCATCTGCCGCGTGACCGGCGAGGCGCTGGACAAGCTCGGCGCGAAGTAAGAACGGCAACCGGTCCGACGCCGCTGTTATACACTTGATGGCAAGCCGCCATACAATAACGGCACCGACTGTCTTTTTTCCGGGCCGCCAACGCCAACCGCCATGCCACAAACCAAAGCCGACCTGCCCGCCACCGACGGTATCAATGAGACCGACACGGACAGCGCGCGCGGCGCGTCGGTCGAGGCAATCGCCGACCGCATCCTGACCGCGATCTGGGAGCACCGGCTGCCGCCGGGTACCAAGCTGGTCGAGGAAAAGCTGGGCGGGGTGTTCGGCGTGAGCCGCACCAAGGTACGGCTGGCCTTTGCCAAGCTGGCGCATGAAGGCGTGCTGACGGTCCATCCCAACCGCGGCACCTTCGTCTCCAGCCCGAGCGTGGCCGAAGCGCGCCAGGTGCTGCATTCACGCCACCTGCTGGAACCCGCGCTGGTGCGCGACCTGGCCGGCGCCATTGGCGCGCCGGGGGTGCGCGCGCTGCGCGAAACCACGCGCCAGGAAGCGCAGGCGCGCGACAGCAACGACCGCCGCGCCATCATCCGGCTGTCGGGCGAGTTCCACTGCAAGCTGGCGGAAATGACCGGCAACCAGTACCTGGGCAAGTACATGCGCGAGCTGTGCTCGCTGACCTGCCTGATCATCGCGCTCTATGACGCACCGGGGGTGCCGTCGTGCCCGCACCATGAACACGACGACATCGTCGATGCGCTGGAAGCCGGCGACGGCGAGCGCGCCGCGCGGCTGATGGCGGAGCACCTCGGCCATGTCGAAAGCACGCTGCGGCTGGAGCTGCCGGCTGAGGAAAAGGTCGATCTCGAAGCGGTGTTCGCCGCGGTCTGAGCCGCGGCGTCATCGGCGGCGAAGTGGCTTAGCGGTGCTCGATGCGCGCTGCCAGCGCCGCGGGCAAACCCAGCGTGGGCTTGGCATCCGGGCGGCGGAACGTGCCCGCGGTGGCCTTGCGCGGCTGCAGCGCGACCAGCGCCTCGGCCTGCTTGACGGCGGCGGCCATCTGGTCGACCACCGGCACCGGAATGCGGTCGCGCACGCGCGCGGCCAGGCCGGCCAGCGGCGCGCCGGCCAGGATCACCACATCGGCTTCATCCTCCGCCACGGCGCGGTTGGCCAGTTCCACCAGCACGGCTTCCTTCTCTTCCTGGACGTCCGACACCGAGGCAAAGCTGCCGTCCAGCATGCGGATGCCGGCCAGCCGGCTGCGCAGGCCATGCATGTCCACGCACTCCTCATACCAGGGCCCCAGCGCCCGCGCAAAGGTCACGATGGCAAAGCGCCGGCCCAGCATGCAGGCCGACAGCATCGCCGCCTCGGCCATGCCCACCACCGGCAGATCGAACAGTTCGCGCGCGCCCATCAGGCCGGGGTCGCCAAAGGCCGCGATGATGGCCGCGTCGAACTGGCCATGGTGCTCGGCCAGCATCTCCAGCGCGATGGCGCCGCCGATCTGCGCCTCGGCGCGCGTGGCAATATAGGGCACGCCGCGGCTGGCGGTCAGCGGCACCAGCTCGGTGCCGGGGGCCGCGGCCTCGGTGGCCGCCGCCATCAGCCGCGCGGTGATGCCTTCGCTGGTATTGGGATTCAGGACAAGGATTCGCATGACGGTTATCCGGCAGGGTTGAGCAGCGGCGCCAGCACGCTTTCGGCCAGCCTGGCCGCGGCCAGCACGTTGCGGTCGGCACCGCGCGGGCCGGCGATCTGCAGGCCCGCCGGCAGCCCGTCGCGGCCATGGCCGCAGGGCACCGAAATGGCCGGCGCCAGCGCATGGTTGAAGAAGGGCGTGAACACCGCATGGGCGCGCGGCTCCACCGCCACGCCGCCGATCCGCTCCGGCCCGAGCCGGTCGTTGCGCCACGCCACGCACGGGGTGGTCGGGCACAGCAGCAGGTCATAGCGGGTAAAGAACCCGGCCACGGCCAGCGCGATCTGGTGGCTGGCTTCGCGCGCGCGCGCCACGTCGGCGCCGCTCCAGGCCAGCCCGCGCTCGATCTGGCGCGCCACGTCGGGATCGAACAGCTCCGGGTCGCGGCGCCAGGCCTCGCCGTAGAGATTGGCCAGGCCGACATGCTGCAGCGGCATCAGCGCGGGCTCGTCGGCGCCCTTCGGCCAGGCCGGGTCGGCACGCTCGATGGTCAGGCCCGCGGCCTGCAGCCGGGCCACGGCCTGTTCGAAGGCCTGCGCGACATCGTCGTCGACCGGCGTGTCCAGGCCCAGGCGCGGGCTGACCGCGATCTTCAGCGTATGCAGCGGGCGCGCGGCGCCAAGCGAGAAGCCCAGCGTATCGGGATCGCGCGGATCGGCGCCGGCCAGCGCCTCGAACATCAGCTCGGCATCGGCCACCGTGCGCGTGATCGGCGCAATCACCTGGATGCCGTTGAAGGCATGGGGAAAGCCGACCGAATCGGGAATCGCGCCGTAGGAAGGCTTGAAGCCGACCACGCCGGCATGCGCGGGCGGGCGCCGGCTGGAACCGCCGCCGTCGGTGCCCAGCGCCAGCGGCGCCATGCCGGCCGCCACCGCCACCGCGCAGCCGCCAGACGAGCCGCCCGCGGTCAGCGTGGCATCGAGCGGATGGCGCGTCAGCCCGTAGACCTTGTTGGTGGTCAGGCCCTTGCAGGCGAACTCCGAGGTATTGCCCATGCCGAGCACGATCGCGCCGGCCTGGCGCAGGCGCTCGACCGCGATCGCGTCGGCGGGCGCAATGAAGTCGCGATACAGCTGCGAACCCTGCGTGACGCGGCGGCCCTGGCTCCAGATCACGTCCTTGACGATCACCGGCACGCCCGCCAGCAGCGGGCGCTCGCCCTGCGCCAGGCGCGCGCGCAGCTGCGCCAGGTCGGCATCGACCAGCTCCTGGCGCTGCTCGAACACGGCGTTGAGCTGGTCATTGCGCGCCGCGATGCGAGCCTGGAAGGCGGCGACCACCTCGGCGGGATCGAGGCGGCCCGCGGCGACGCGGGCCGCGATAGTGGTGGCGTCCAGGCGGTTGGTCAGTTCCATGTCAGTCGTTTCAGTCAAAGCATTGGCAAGGCTGCCGTCACAGGCTGCCGCCCGAGGTGCGATAGCGCGGCCTGGCCATCTCCGGCAGGCCGCACGGCAGGAACTGGCCGTGGCCGGCCTCGGCCAGCACCTCGCCCTCATGCGCCACCACCTTGCCGCGCACCAGCGTGGTCACCGGCCAGCCGGTCACGCGCAGGCCTTCATACGGGGTGTAGTCGACAGCGTGATGCAGGTCGGCGTTGCGGATCGTCACTTCACGCTGCGGATCCCAGATCGCCAGGTCGGCATCGGCGCCGATGGCGATGGTGCCCTTGCGCGGATGCAGGCCGTAGAGCTTGGCGGGGTTGGTCGAGGTCAGCGCGACGAACTGGTTGACCGAGATGCGGCCGCCCACCACGCCAGCCGAGAACAGCAGCGGCAGCCGCGTTTCCAGACCGGGGATGCCGTTGGGGATGTACTGGAACGGGACTTCCTTGCCGCCAGGCTTCTTGCCCTGCGCGTCTTCGTAGCGGAACGGTGCATGGTCGGACGAGAAGATGGTGAAGAGGCCGTCGGCCAGGCCGTCCCAGATCACTTCCTGGTTGCTGCGGTCGCGCGGCGGCGGGCTGCACACGCACTTGGCGCCGTGGTAGCCGGGCTGGTCGAGGTCTTCGGCAGTCAGGAACAGGTACTGCGGGCAGGTCTCGGCAAAGATCTTCATGCCGCGGTTGCGCGCCCAGCGGATCTGCTCGACCGCTTCCTTGCCCGATACATGGACGATCAGGATCGGCACGTCGACCAGTTCGGAGAAGGTGATGGCGCGGTGCGTGGCCTCGCGCTCGATCGCCATCGGCCGGGCCAGCGCGTGGAACTTCGGCGCGGTGTTGCCCGCCGCTTCCAGCTTCTCGGTCAGCCAGGCGATGCAGTCCGAGTTCTCGGCATGCACCATCACCAGCGCGCCCTCCTGGCGCGCCACCGACAGCACCTCAAGGATCTCGCGGTCGTTCAGCTTGAGGTCGTCGTAGGTCATGTAGACCTTGAACGACGAATAGCCCTCGCGGATCAGCCCCGGCAGTTCGTCCTGCAGCACCGCCTCGGTAGGATCGGCCACGATCAGGTGGAAGGCGTAGTCGACCACAGTCTTGCCATCGGCCCGCTGGTGGTAGTCGTTCACCGCGGCGCGCAGCGAATGGCCCTTCTCCTGCGCGGCGAACGGGATCACGGTAGTGGTTCCGCCGCAGGCCGCCGACACCGAGCCGGTGCCGAAGTCGTCAGCCATCCTGAGGCCGTCCGGCATCGGCTGGTCCAGGTGGCAGTGCGCATCGACGCCGCCCGGCAAGACCAGCTTGCCGCTGGCGTCGATGGTCTGCGCGGCCTCGCCCAGGTCGTGGCCGAGCTGTACGATGCGCCCGCCGGCGATGCCGATATCGCACTGCATGGTGTCGCTGGCGGTCACGACGGTGCCGTTGCGGATGATCAGGTCGAACTGTTTCACGATACTGCTCACGAGAAGATTGTTACTGCCGCTCACCGTGGTCCGCATTCAGCGGTCCGCGTCGGACAGGTGCATGCGATTGGTTTCCCGCGCGGCCGCCGCGGCGATTGCGATCAGCGCGCACACCGCCGCCAGGTACAGCGCAACGGGCGCGGTGCTGCCGAAGCGGTCGAGCAGGCCCACCGCGATCAGCGGGGCCAGCGCGCCGCCGAACACACCGGCGAACTGGAAGCCGAGCGAGGCACCGGTCACGCGCACCCGGGTGGCGAACAGCTCCGGCAGGAACGACGCCAGCGGCGAGAACATGAACGACACCAGCACCATGCCGACGAACGAGGCCAGCATGATCAAAGCCGGGCTGCCGGTCTTGACCAGCGTGAAGAAGACAAAGGCCCACACCGCACCGCCGATGCCGCCGATCATCAGCACCGGGCGGCGCCCGATGCGGTCGGCCAGGTAACCGGCCACCGGGATGAACAGGATCTGCGCCACCGCACCCAGCAGCACGGCATTGAGCGCGATGCTCTTGGGCAGGCCCAGCTTGGTCGGCACGAAGTACAGCAGGAACAGCGTGAACACGTAGAAGGCGATATCGCCGCCCAGCCGCGCGCCGAAGGCGATCAGCAGCTGCTTCTTGTAGTTGCGCAGCACTTCCATGATCGGCGCGCGCGCTTCGGCGTGGGATTCCTCCAGCTTCTCGAACATGCCGGATTCACGCACGTTGGAGCGGATGTAGAGCCCAACGCCCACCAGCAGCGCCGACAGCAGGAACGGCACGCGCCAGCCCCAGCTCAGGAAGGCTTCTTCCGAGACCTGCCAGGTCACCAGCGCGAATACGCCGTTGGCAAGCAGCAGGCCGATCGGCGCGGCGAGCTGCACCAGGCTGCCGAGGATGCCGCGCCTTTTCCCTTCAGGGTCGAGCTCGTTGACCATGATCGCCGCCCCGCCCCATTCGCCGCCCAGCGCCAGGCCCTGCACCACGCGCAGCAGCACCAGCAGCACCGGCGCCAGCGCGCCCGCGGCGGCATAGGTCGGCAGCAGGCCGATACCGAAGGTGGCCAGGCCCATCATCAGCAGCGTAATGATCAGGATGGACTTGCGCCCCATCTTGTCGCCGAAGTGGCCGAAGATCGCCGCGCCCAGCGGCCGCGCCACGAAGGCAACGCCGTAGCTGGCAAAGGACAGCAGCGTCGCGGTCAGCGGGTCGCTCTGCGGGAAGAACAGCTTGGGGAAGACCAGCGCGGCGGCCGATCCGTAGATGAAGTGGTCGTAGAACTCGAGCGTGGTGCCGGCGAGGCTGGCCCCCGCGACGCGCGCGACGGACTGCTTCTGGGCCGACGCGCCTTTTGCCGCTGCGTCGATGCTGACTGCTTGCATGGTGGATCCTCCAATGGTCCTGGCCTGCCCCCAGCGCCGCCGGTGGTTGCCGGCATCGCGCGGAGGCGTTGTCTCCGGACGCGGCATACGTGTGCCGCGTCTTTGCTCAGTACATTAGGCGATAAACCGCCATACAATCAAGCAAAATATTGTTTATCAGACTTGGTGCAGATGCATGCTGGATTTTGGTGCGATGCACGAAAACGGGACTCGGGCAGCGCAGGGCACAAAGCCGGTGTGAGCCTTTGGGTAAACCCTTATGAGCCGTACGCAGGACGAAAAAAAAGCGCATGCCCTAAGGCATGCGCCGTTCTTGCCGGAAGGCTTCGGTGTCGTCAGACCACGATGGTCTGCGCCTCGCCCTCGGCGCGTTCGCGGATCTCACCGATCTGCCACACGGCCTCGCCGGCCGCTTGTAGGTGGCGGATGGCGCGTTCAGCGTCTTCCTTGGCCACGATCACGACCATGCCGATGCCGCAGTTGAACACGCGGTGCATTTCGTCGTCGGCCACGCGGCCCTGCGCCTGCAGCCACTGGAACAGCGGCGGCAGCGTCCAGGCATCGCGCTTGAGCACGGCGGTGACGTCCTGCGCCAGCACGCGCGGCACATTCTCGGTCAGGCCGCCGCCGGTGATATGGGCCATGCCCCTGACCGGCAGGGTTTCGATCAGCGACAGCAGCGGCTTCACGTAGATGCGCGTCGGCGCCATGATCGCGTCCTGCAGGCGCTGGCCGTGGAAGTCGGCGTTCAGGTCCGGCCTGGCCACTTCGATGATCTTGCGCACCAGCGAGTAACCGTTGGAGTGCGCGCCCGACGAAGCCAGGCCCAGCACCACGTCGCCCGGGGTGATGGTGCTGCCGTCGATGATCTTCTTCTTTTCGACCGCACCGACGGCAAAGCCGGCCAGGTCGTATTCGCCGTCCGGGTACATGCTGGGCATTTCGGCGGTTTCGCCGCCGATCAGGGCGCAGCCGGCCAGTTCGCAACCGCGGGCGATGCCCTGGATCACGGTGGCGGCGGTGTCCACGTCCAGCTTGCCGCAGGCGAAGTAGTCGAGGAAGAACAACGGCTCGGCACCCTGCACCAGGATGTCGTTGACGCTCATGGCGACCAGGTCCTGGCCGACGGTGTCATGGCGGTTGAGCTGGAACGCAAGCTTGAGCTTGGTGCCCACGCCGTCGGTGCCCGATACCAGCACCGGCTCCTGGAACTTCTTCGACAGTTCGAACAGCGCACCGAACCCGCCGATGCCCGCCATCACGCCTTCGCGCATGGTGCGCTTGGCAAACGGCTTGATGCGGTCGACCAGTGCGTCGCCGGCATCGATATCAACACCGGCGTCGCGGTAGGAAAGGCCTGCCTGGCCGGCGGTCGGGGATGCGCTCATGGGAACCTGCTTGTCCTGGAGGAAATAAAGTGAGGAATCCGGCGCTCGGGCCACCGCGGCTTCCGTTGCTTGGCATCGGAACGCGGGCGCGAGTCCAGTAGAATTGCAATTTTAACGGATAGAGGCCCCCCGCTTCCAGTTTCCGGCGAGATTCCGCCGCAAACGGCGCAGTCGCCCGTCCTTCCCAACTATTGATGAATGCCCCGCTGTTGAACCAAGAGGCCAAGCGTATCCTGCTCTGGGTCGTCGTGGCCGTCGCGCTGTTCGCCGCCATCATCGCGCTGGCGCCGGTGCTGACGCCGTTCCTGTTCGCGTTCATCTTCGCCTATGTCCTGAACCCGGGCGTGGACTGGCTGCAGCGCCGCCGGGTGCCGCGCGCAGTCGGCGTGACGCTGATGATCCTGCTGCTGACGGTGATCTGCGTGATGCTGGTACTGCTGGCAATCGCGGTGCTGCAACGCGAGATCCCGCAGATCCGCGAACAGCTGCCGATCCTGCTGAAGAAGCTCAACTCCGTGGTCTCGCCCCGGCTGGCGGAGTTCGGCGTGCGCATCCGCTTTGACTTCCCGGGCCTGCGCAACATGCTGTCGGACCGCTTCTCCGCCAGCCCGGAAGACCTGCTGGTGGTGTTGCTGAACTACGTCAAGATGTCGGGCTCGGCGCTGATCACGGTGGCCGGCATCGTCTTTATCGTGCCCATCGTCATGTTCTACCTGATGATGGACTGGCACATGGTGATGCGCCGCATCGAGGGCGTGGTGCCGCGCCGCTGGGTGCCCAAGGTGCGCGAACTGACCAACGAGACCGACGCGCTGCTGTCGCAATATCTGCGCGGCCAGATCCTGGTGATGGTGATCCTGGCGGCGATCTACTCGATCGGTCTGACCATCGCCGGCTTCGATATCGGCGTGCCGGTCGGGGTCTTCACGGGACTGGCGGTGTTTATCCCGTATATTGGCTTTGGTGTCGGGCTGGTCATGGCGATCCTTGCCGCGCTGCTGCAGTTCGGCAACTGGTACGGGCTGGCCGCGGTGGCGGTGGTCTACGGCTTCGGCCAGTTTATCGAGAGCTTTTACCTGACCCCGCGCCTGGTGGGCGAACGCATCGGCCTGCACCCGCTGGTGGTGATCTTCGCGCTGCTCGCCTTCGGCCAGCTGTTCGGCTTCTTCGGCGTGCTGCTGGCGCTGCCGACCTGTGCCGTGCTGCTGGTCGGTGCGCGGCAGCTGCGGCGGGTTTACCTGGCCAGCGACCTGTACCGAAAATAACGGCTGCCCCACTGCTGCCCACACCCGCAAGTTAGCCATACGTCATGTCCCCGCGTCCCAAGCAACTGTCGCTCGAGCTGGGCAGCCCGCCGCCTTCGACCTTCGAGAATTTCGTGGTGGCATCCAACCGCGAAGCGGTGCAGCGCCTGCGCGAACTGCCCGCCGCGCTCGCCCAGGAGCACGCCAGCGACCGGCTGGTCTACCTGTGGGGCGAGGTCGGCTGCGGCCGTACCCACCTGCTGCACGCGCTATGTGAGGCCGGGCCGCAGCACGGCATCCGCAGCCGCTACCTGAGCCCACACCACCCGCTGTCGGACTTCCTGTTCGACCCGTGGTGCCAGCTCTACACCGTCGATGACGTCGAGCTGCTGGATGAAGCGCGCCAGATCGCGGTGTTTTCGCTCTACAACGAGGTGCGCGCCCACGTGCGCACCGCGCTGGTGGTGGCCGGCGGCCTGGCCCCGCGCGCGATGCCGGTGCGCGAAGACCTGCGCACGCGCCTGGGCTGGGGCCTGGTGTACCAGGTCGCGCCGCTGTCGGACGACGACAAGAAGGCCGCTGTGCTGCATGCGGCACGCGAGCGCGGCCTGCAGCTGTCGCCGGAGATCACGCACTGGCTGGTGACGCGGCATTACCGCGACATGCCAAGCCTGATGGCGCTGCTGGACGCGCTCGACACCTACTCGCTGGAACGCAAGCGGCCGGTGACGCTGCCGCTGCTGCGTGAAATGTTTGCTGAATTCCGGGATTAGCGCCGGATCGGCGCCCATACCGCACCCAATGCGGCCCCGGCGCCTGCCTGCCTGCCCGCCCGACCTCTCGCCTTAAGGTAAAATCGCCGCCCATGAATCTGGCACTCTTTGACCTCGACCACACCCTGATCCCGACCGACAGCGACCATGAATGGGGCCGCTTCCTGGTCCGCCTGGGCGTCGTCGACGAGGAAACCTACCGGCAGAAGAACGACGAGTTCTACGGCCACTACAAAGCCGGCACCCTCGATATCCAGGCCTTCCTGCGCTTTGCGCTGGCGCCGCTGGCGGCCAACCCGCGCGACCGGCTCGATGCCATGCGGGTGCGCTTCATGCACGAGGTGATCGACCCGGTGATCACGCCGCAGGCGCGCGCGCTGGTCTACAAGCACCTGGAAGCCGGCGACCTGTGCGCCGTGGTGACCGCCACCAACAGCTTTGTCACCGCGCCGATCGCCGCGGCCTTCGGCATCAAGCACCTGATCGCCACCGAGCCCGCCACCATCGACGGCAAGCCGGAAAGCCAGTTCACCGGCGAGGTCCACGGCGTGCCCAGCTTCCGCGAAGGCAAGATCACCCGCGTCGAATCCTGGCTCAGGAGCCAGGGCGCGCAGTGGAACCACTTCGAAACTACCACCTTCTACAGCGACTCGGCCAACGACCTGCCCTTGCTGGAAAAAGTCTCCGAGCCGATCGCCACCAACCCGGACGATCGCCTGCGCCACCACGCCGCCGCGGCCGGCTGGCGCATCATGGATCTGTTCTGACGTGATCAAGAAGCTCATTACCCGGCTGCTGGGCAAACCCAGCCCCAAGCTGCGCCGCACCGGCCGCGCCCATACGCCGCGCATCGTCGGCGCCGACGAACACCAGATCGACCCCGCGCTGCTGTCGCGCAATGCCGTCAAGGTCACCTCCACGCTGCAGCAGGCCGGCTACCAGGCCTACATCGTGGGCGGCGCGGTGCGCGACCTGCTGCTCGGCATCAAGCCCAAGGATTTTGACGTCGCGACCAACGCCACGCCCGACCAGGTGCAGGCGCTGTTCCGGCGCTCGCGCATCATCGGCAGGCGCTTCCAGATCGTGCACGTGACCTTCTACGGCGGGCGCGAGCAGGAAATCATCGAGGTCTCGACCTTCCGCGCGCTGGTCGACGCCATCGCCAGCGAAACGCTGCCCGAAGGCCGCCGCCTCAAGCGCGCCGAGCTCGACAGCAAGACCCATGCGATCGATGCCTCGGGCCGGGTGCTGCGCGACAACGTGTGGGGCTCGCAGGCCGAAGACGCGGAACGCCGCGACTTCACCATCAACGCGATGTACTACGACCCGGCCGCGCAGACCGTGCATGACTACCATCACGGCATGGAAGACATCCGCGCGCGCACGCTGCGCATGATCGGCGACCCGGTCACGCGCTACCGCGAAGACCCGATCCGGATGCTGCGCGTGGTGCGCTTCGCCGCCAAGACCGGCTTCGACATCGACGAGGCCACGCGCCACCCGATCGCCGGCCTGGCGTCGCTGATCCACAACGTGCCCAGCGCGCGCCTGTTCGACGAGATGCTCAAGCTGCTGATGTCCGGCCACGCCTGGGCCTCGCTGCAGGAGCTGCGCAAGGCCGGCCTGCACCAGGGCCTGCTGCCGCTGCTGGACGTGGCGCTGGAGCAGCCCATGGGCCAGCGCTTCGTGCAGCTGGCGCTGGACAACACCGACCGCCGCGTGCAGGCCGGCAAGCCGGTCTCGCCGGGCTTCCTGTTCGCCGCGCTGCTGTGGCACCACGTGCTGCAGCGCTGGACCAGGCTGCGCGAGGAGGGCGAGCACGCCATCGCCGCGCTGAACACCGCCATGGACATGGTGCTGGAAAAGCAGACCGGCCAGCTGGCGATCCAGCGCCGCTTTGTCACCGACATGCGCGATATCTGGGGCATGCAGCCGCGCTTTGAAAAGCGCGTGGGCCGCATGCCGTTCCGGCTGCTGGAGTCGCCGCGCTTCCGTGCCGGCTTCGACTTCCTGCACCTGCGCTGCCAGTCGGGCGAGCTGCCCGAGGAACTGGCCGCCTGGTGGCAGGACTTCCAGGACGCCGACCCGGGCGAGCGCGAGGACCTGATCGACGCGGTACGCAGCGCGCGCGGCCCTGGTGGTCAAGGCGGTCATGGCAGTCAGGGTGGCCAGGGCGCCGAGGGCGAAGGCCCGGCACGCAAGAAGCGCCGCCGGCGCGGTCCGCGGAAATCGGATAAAGTGTCTTCCCGGAGCGACACGGACGCGGGCGAGGCAGCACATGCCGGCCCCGGCCAGCCGGAGGAAACCTAAATGACGCTTGCCTTCATCGGCATCGGGGCCAATCTTGGCGATGCCCGCCAGGCCATCAAGGACGCCATCGTGTGTCTGGCCCAGCAGGTCGGCATCACGGTGCTGGCGCGCTCATCGCTCTACCGCACCGCCCCGGTCGATGCCGGCGGCGACGACTACTACAACGCGGTGGTCAAGGTGCAGACCTCGTTCACCGCGGCGCAGCTCCTGCGCATCTGCCACCACATCGAAGACCAGTTCGGCCGCGAGCGGCCGTTCCGCAACGCGCCGCGCACGCTGGACCTGGACCTGCTGCTGTTCGGCGACGAGCAGCACGACCACGAGCACCTGACGGTGCCGCATCCGCGCCTGACCGAGCGCGCCTTCACGCTGGTGCCGCTGCTGGAGCTGGACGCCGCGCTGGCCATCCCCGGGCGCGGACGCGCCGCCGACTACCTGGCCGGCGTGGGCGCGCAGCGTATCGAGAAGGTGTCCACCTGCAAGTGCCTGCGCATGCAGGCCGCCGCTGGCGAGACCGGCGATGGCGGCAGCCCTGGCTGACCCCGCCCGGCTGCGCCCGCGGCGCAGCCTTCCACCCCACTGAAGCCCGGAGCGCCATGCTCGATCACCTGCGCCGCATCGTCGTCGAAGGCCCCGTCGGATCCGGCAAGACCTCGCTGGCCCAGCGCCTGGCGCGCACGCTGCAGGCCCAGGAGCTGCCCGACAGCGCACGCCGCAGCCCCTTCCTCGAACCCTTCTACCGCGATCCCGCGCGCCATGCGCTGGCGCTGCAGCTGTGGTGCCTGACCCAGCGCGCGGTGCAACTGCAGCAATGGCAGGCGGGGGTGCTGGCCGGACAGCGCATGGTCACCAATTTCCTGATGGCCAAGGACCGGCTGCACGCGGCGCTGACGCTGTCCGACGACGAACTGGCGCTCTACGACGCCATCGCCGCACGCCTTGACCTGCCGCCGCAGCGCGCCGACCTGGTGATCGTGCTGCAGGCCACCCCGTCGCTCCTGCGCGAGCGCATCGTGCGCCGCGGCGAGCCCGGCGAGGCCGGCATCGACGAACACTACCTGCAGCGCCTGGCCGGCGCCTACGGCGAATTGTTCCACCGGTACGACGACGCCCCGGTGATGGTGGTCGACACCGCCCACTTCAATCCGGTGGACAATGATGACGATTTCCGTACACTACTGTCGCGCATCGAAAACATGCGCGGCCGCAAGGCCTTTCTCAATCTCGCTGCGCCCTGACAGGCCACGCCTGCCAGACCCAACACAATAACGACGGCTGTCGTTGCCGTGCGGGCGGCCCTCCCGGCACCGGCAAAGCCGTCCTATATGGGCACTGCCATGAGCTACCTCCTCGATCCCTCCCGCAAGACCATCACGATTCCCAAACTGCAGGCGATGCGTGACGCCGGCGAGAAAATCGCCATGCTGACCGCGTACGACTCCAGCTTCGCCGCGCTGCTCGACTACTGCGGCGTGGAAATGATCCTGGTCGGCGATTCGCTGGGCAATGTGATGCAGGGCCAGCAGACCACGCTGCCGGTCACGCTGGAACAGATGGCCTACCACACCGAATGCGCGGCGCGCGGCAACCAGACCTCGCTGCTGCTGACGGACCTGCCGTTCGGCACCTATCCCACGCCTGAGGCCGCGTTTGCCAGCGCGGTCACGCTGATGAAGGCCGGCGCGCAGATGGTCAAGCTTGAAGGCGGCGACTGGCTGGCGCCCATCGTCAAGTTCCTGGTCGAGCGCAGCATCCCGGTATGCGCGCATATCGGCCTGACGCCGCAGTCGGTGCACGCGCTGGGCGGCTTCAAGGTGCAGGGCAAGACCAACGCCGGCGCGGCCCAGCTCAAGCGCGACGCGCTGGCGCTGCAGGCCGCCGGCGCGCAGGTGGTGCTGATGGAGGCGGTGCCCGCGGCGCTGGCCGGCGAGATCACGCAATCGCTGACGGTCCCCACCATCGGCATCGGCGCGGGCGCGGACTGCTCCGGCCAGGTGCTGGTGCTGCAGGACATGCTCAATGTCTACCCGGGCCGCAAGGCCAAGTTCGTGCGCAACTTCATGGACGGCCAGACCTCGATCGAGGCAGCCGTGCGCGCCTACGTGGCCGCCGTCAAGGACGGCAGCTTCCCCGCCGCCGAGCACACCTTCTCCGCCTGAGCCGGTGGAGATCGGCACCGCCACCGCCGACGCCTTCCGCCTGCTGGCCAGCGGCGACGCTGGCCTGTGGTTCATCGTCTGGACCTCGCTGATGGTGGCGGTGCTGGGACTGGCGCTGGCCACGGTGCCGGCGATCGCCGCGGCCTGGCTGATCGCCACCCGGCAGTTCCCGGGCCGGCGTGCGGTGGTGGTGGTGGCGCAGGCTTTCCTGTCGTTCCCGACCGTGCTGGTCGGGCTGGTCCTCTACCTGCTGCTGACGCGCCAGGGCCCGCTGGGCAGCCTGCACCTGCTGTTCACGCCGGCGGGCATGGTGCTGGGGCAGGCGGTGATCGGCTTCCCGGTGGTGCTGGCGTTTGCGCTGTCGACCCTGCAGGGCGCCGACGTGCGCCTGCGCGAGACCGCCTGGGTGCTGGGCGCGGGCCGCTGGCGCACCTTCCTGACCGTGATCCGCGAGCTGCGCTTCGGGCTGATGGCGGCAGTGGTCGCCGGCTTCGGGCGCGTGATTGCCGAAGTCGGCTCGGCCCTGATGATCGGCGGCAATATCGAAGGCTCGACCCGCACCATCACCACGGCCATTGCGCTGGAAACCAGCAAGGGCGAGTTCGCCCAGGGCATTGCGCTGGGCATCGTGCTGGTGGCGCTGGCGCTGCTGGTCAATATCGGCATGGCCTGGCTGCAGGGTGCCGGAGGCTTCCGCCGATGACCCCCTCAGTTGCCCATGACCACAGCCCGCTGCTGACCGTGCGAGGGCTGGCGCGCACCATCGGCCTGCGCAAGCTCTTTGCCATCGACAGGCTGGTGATCCCGCGCGCCACCGCGATCGTGCTGACCGGCATGAACGGCGCCGGCAAGACCACGCTGCTGCGCATGCTGGCCGGGCTGGAGCCGGCACCCGGCGCCAGCGCGCAGTGGACCGACGCGCACGGCCAGGCGCACGACGCCCCCCTCTCCCCGCTGCCGCCGGCGTTGCGCCAGCGCATTGCCTACCTGCACCAGCATCCGTACCTGTTCCGCACCTCGGTGCGCGAGAACATCGCCTACGGCCTGCACGCACGCGGGATGCCGCGCGACGAGATCGCCCGCCGCGTGGGCGAGGCGCTGGGCTGGGCCGGCGTGTCGCACCTGCAGGACACCGCGCCCGAATACCTGTCAGGCGGCGAGATCCAGCGCGTGGCGCTGGCGCGCGCCAAGGTGCTGGAGCCGGAGTTGCTGCTGCTGGATGAGCCTACCTCGAGCCTGGACGGCCATGCGCGCGAACAGGTGATTGGGCTGGTCGGCGACCTGGCCGCCGAAGGCCGCACCGTGGTGATGATCTGCCACGACCGCGAGCTGATCAACCTGCCGGGCGTGGTGCGCTGGAAGCTGGGCGACGGCGTCCTGGACACGCACCACCCTTAGTCTTCAGGCTTACTGACTCAGCGTCGCCGGCATCGCGCCACGCAAGGCGTTGACCAGGACGATGGCCTCGGCGCGCGCGAGCATCGCGCGCGTGATCACCGCTTCCGTCACCACTTCGCCGGGGGCGCCCAGGGCCGCCCCTCCCTCGTCCAGCGCCACCGCGCGCATCACGCCGGGCAGGATGTCAGCCGACAGCGGCGGCGTCAGCCAGCGGCCATCGATACGGACGAAGACCGAGCTGCGCCCGCCTTCCAGCAGTTCACCGCGCGTGTTGAAGAACAGCAGGTCAAAGCCACCGGCACGCTCGGCGGCCTGCCAGCCCGCATCGAACACTGCGCGCGCGCTGGTCTTGTGGCGGCGCAGCGGATCGGCGGCGGGTAGTGGCTCGGGGGCGATATCGATCCTGACCGGACCGGCCGGCATCGGTGCCACCGCGCCGCTGGCAAATGCGAGCGCGCCGCGCTTGTCCACGCTCATACGCAGGCGCCATGTCCCCGCGCCCAGCTGCGCTACCTGAGCGGCCACCGCGTTGCGTGCCGCATCGGCATCGAAAGCGAAGCCGAACGTATGTGCCGAAGCGCCAATGCGCGCAAGATGCCGCGCCAGGTAAAGGCACTCGCCGTCCTGCACGCGCATGGTTTCGAACAGCGTAAAACCGGGATCGTGCCGCGTCAGGAAACGCGCCTTCCAGCCGCATTCATCGAACTCCTCCGCCGCGACGCTGTCATGGACGATGCCGCCGCCCACGCCCATTTCACCCGCGCGCAGGCCGGTATCCGCGAGAGGCGCCAGTACCAGCGTGCGGATTGTCACTGACAGCGCGAACGGTCCCGCGGTGCCTTCGTCGGTTGGCGCATCGATCCAGCCGATCGCCCCGGTGTACAGCCCGCGCGGCGTGCCTTCCAGTTCGGCAATGATCTGCATGGTGCGCCGCTTGGGCGCGCCGGTGATGGAGCCGCACGGGAACAGCGCCGCCATCAGCGCGCCAAAGCGCGTGCCGGGCCGCGCCGTCGCGGTGACGGTAGAGGTCATCTGCAGCACCGCGCCAAACGGCTGCACCGCAAAGCGCTCCGGCACCGCCACGCTGCCCGGCTGCGCGATGCGCCCCAGGTCGTTGCGCAGCAGGTCGACGATCATCACGTTCTCGGCGCGGTTCTTGGCATCGGCGGCCAGCGCGGCGGCGGCCTGCGCATCGCGCACGGCATCGCCCGAGCGCGGCGCGGTGCCCTTCATCGGCCGGGTCAGCAGGTGGCCCTGGCCGTCGTGGCGCACGAACAGCTCGGGCGACAGCGACAGCACCGTGGCACGATCCGGCAGGCTGGCCAGCACGCCATACGGCACCGGCTGCGCGGCGCGCAGCGCGGCATACAGCGCCACCGGGTCGCCAAAGGCATCGAAGTGCAGGCGCTGGGTGTAGTTGACCTGGTAGGTGTCGCCGGCTTCGATCCACTGGTGGATGCGGGCGATGGCATCGTCGAATGCCTCGCGGGAGGTATCGGAGGCCACGTCCATCAGGCCCGCCGGCCTGGGGTCGGCTTTCGCCTGCAGCCACGCCGTGACCGCCGCGGCATCGAGCCGGCGCAGGTTGCGGAACCACAGCAGGCGCAGCGCGCCGTCGTGGAACGGCATCGCGTTGCCGGTGTGCACCGGGGCATCGACCAGCGCGCCGCCGAATTCGTAGGGGGCAAACAGGGTGGCATGCCAGCCCTGGCGCCAGCCTTCGGCAAGCATGGTGTCGAGTTGCGCGATGTCGCTGCCGGCGGGCAAGACGTCTTCACGGATGAAGCCGGTGTAGAGGCGTGATGCGGCTTGCGCCGCCGGGGCCGTGGCGTCGTCGAGAAGGACGAAGACATCTCCTCCCCCTGGCTGGGTGCTCCCCTCGCCCGCTTGCGGGAGAGGGGCCGGGGGAGAGGGCGGGGGCTGGATGCTGGCTACCACGGGGAAATCGTCAGGAAAGGGGCGGTGGGGACAACCTTGGCATTATCGCGCGCCAAAAACAAAACCGGCCACGCTCGCACGTGGCCGGTCCGATACTGCAAACCCGGTCAGCTGAAGAAGCTCTTCACCTTGTCCAGCCAGGATTGCTCCTGCGGGCTGTGGCGCGAGCCGCCCTCATGCACCGAGCGGTCGAACTGGCGCAGCATCTCCTTCTGCGCCTCGGTCAGCTTGACCGGCGTCTCCACGTTCACATGCACATAGAGGTCGCCCGGATAGCCGGAACGCACGCCCTTGATGCCCTTGCCGCGCAGACGGAAGGTCTTGCCCGACTGGGTGGCTTCAGGCACCGGGAAGGTGGCCTTGCCGCTCAGCGTCGGCACTTCCAGGTCGCCGCCCAGCGCCGCGGTGGCGAAGGAGATCGGCATCTGGCAGTGCAGGTCGTCGCCGTCGCGCTCGAACATCGGGTGCGCCTTGATGTGGACTTCCACATACAGGTCGCCCGGGGGGCCGCCGTTGATACCCGGCTCGCCGTTGCCCGACGAGCGGATGCGCATGCCTTCGTCGATGCCGGCCGGGATCTTCACTTCCAGCGTCTTCTGCGACTTCAGCTTGCCCTGGCCGTGGCACTTGGTGCACGGCTTGGGGATGTACTTGCCGCTGCCGTGGCACTTCGGGCAGGTCTGCTGCATGGTGAAGAAGCCCTGCGACACGCGCACCTGGCCCGCGCCGTGGCAGGTCGGGCAGGTTTCCACGCTCGAGCCCGGCTCCGCGCCGTTGCCGTGGCAGTGGTCGCAGTCGTCCCAGTGCGGCACGCGGATCTGCGCCTCGTGGCCGTGCGCGGCCTGCTCCAGCGAGATCTCCATGCTGTAGCGCAGGTCGGCGCCGCGATAGGCCTGCGGGCCGCCGCCGCCGCGACGGCCACCGGCCTGCTGGCCGAAAATGTCGCCGAAGATGTCGCCAAAGGCCTCGGCGAAACCGCCGTAGCCCTGCGCACCGCCGAAGCCGCCCGCCATATTGGGGTCGACACCGGCATGGCCATACTGGTCGTAGGCCGCCTTCTTCTCCGGGTCGGAAAGCATCTCGTAGGCCTCTTTGACCTCCTTGAATTTTTCCTCGGCGATCTTGCCGTCCTTGCCTTCCGGATTGCGGTCCGGGTGGTACTTCATCGCGAGCTTGCGATAAGCCTTCTTGATCTCGTCGTCGCTCGCGTTCTTGCCTACCCCGAGCACTTCGTAATAGTCACGTTTTGCCATGGTGGCTCAAACCTTTTTGGCCGGCACGCACATGTGGCGCGATACCGGCGAATAGCAAAAAAGCCGAGCGAGGCATCCGACGGCGGTTTCCCGCTGGGTCCGATGGCCGCGCCCGGCGTCGGGACGGGGGCGGTGCCGGCCAGTGCCTGCACCGCCGCCCGCGTGTCCCGATTACTTCTTGTCGTTGACTTCCTTGAATTCGGCGTCCACAACGTTGTCGTCCTGCGGCTGCGCCTGCTGGCCACCGGCCGCGCCGGCACCGGCAGCAGCACCGGCCGTGGCGCCTTCGCCAGCCTTGGCCTGCATGTCGGCGTAGACCTTCTCGCCCAGCTTCTGGCTGACTTCGGACAGCGCGTTGACCTTGGCATCGATCTCGGCCTTGTCGCCGCCGCGAGCGGCGTCTTCCAGTTCCTTGATCGCGGCTTCGATCTTTTCCTTCTCGCCGGCTTCCAGCTTGTCGCCGTATTCGGTGAGCGCTTTCTTGGTCGAGTGGATCAGCGCGTCGGCCTGGTTGCGGGCATCAGCCAGCTCGCGGGCCTTCTTGTCTTCCTCGGCGTTGGCCTCGGCGTCCTTCACCATGCGCTGGATCTCGTCTTCCGACAGGCCCGAGTTCGCCTTGATGGTGATCCTGTTTTCCTTGCCGGTCGCCTTGTCCTTGGCGCCCACGTGCAGGATGCCGTTGGCGTCGATGTCGAACGACACTTCGATCTGCGGCGTGCCGCGCGCTGCGGGCGGAATGCCTTCCAGGTTGAACTCGCCCAGCAGCTTGTTGCCGGAGGCCATTTCACGCTCGCCCTGGAACACCTTGATGGTCACCGCCGGCTGGTTGTCGTCGGCGGTCGAGAACACCTGCGCATGCTTGGTCGGGATGGTGGTGTTCTTGGTGATCATCTTGGTCATCACGCCACCCAGGGTCTCGATCCCCAGCGACAGCGGCGTCACGTCCAGCAGCAGCACGTCGGTACGGTCGCCCGACAGCACCGAGCCCTGGATCGCGGCGCCGACGGCCACGGCTTCATCCGGGTTCACGTCCTTGCGCGCTTCCTTGCCGAAGAACTCCTTGACCTGTTCCTGCACCTTGGGCATGCGGGTCATGCCGCCCACCAGGATCACGTCGTCGATGTCGCTGACCTTGACGCCCGCGTCCTTGATGGCGATGCGGCACGGCTCGATGGTGCGCGTGATCAGCTCTTCCACCAGGGATTCGAGCTTGGCGCGGGTCATCTTCAGGTTCAGGTGCTTCGGACCCGAGGCATCGGCCGTGATGTACGGCAGGTTGATCTCGGTCTGCTGCGAGCTCGACAGTTCGATCTTGGCCTTTTCAGCGGCTTCCTTCAGGCGCTGCAGCGCGAGCACGTCCTTGGACAGGTCCACGCCCTGGTCCTTCTTGAACTCGCTGATGATGTAGTCGATGATGCGCTGGTCGAAGTCTTCGCCGCCCAGGAAGGTGTCGCCGTTGGTCGACAGCACTTCGAACTGCTTCTCGCCGTCCACGTCCGCGATCTCGATGATCGAGATGTCGAAGGTGCCGCCGCCGAGGTCATACACGGCGATCTTGCGGTCGCCCTTCTCGTTCTTGTCCATGCCGAACGCCAGCGCGGCCGCGGTCGGCTCGTTGATGATGCGCTTGACGTCGAGGCCGGCGATGCGGCCGGCGTCCTTGGTGGCCTGGCGCTGCGAGTCGTTGAAGTAGGCCGGCACGGTGATCACGGCTTCGGTCACCGGCTCGCCGAGGTAGTCCTCGGCCGTCTTCTTCATCTTGCGCAGCACTTCGGCGGAAACCTGCGGCGGCGCCAGCTTCTGGTCGCGCACCGACACCCATGCGTCGCCGTTGTCGGCCTTGACGATGGAATACGGCATCAGGCCGATGTCCTTCTGGACTTCCTTCTCTTCGAACTTGCGGCCGATCAGGCGCTTGACCGCGTACAGGGTGTTGCGCGGATTGGTGACGGCCTGGCGCTTGGCCGGCGCGCCGACCAGGATCTCGCCGTCTTCCATGTAGGCGATGATCGACGGGGTGGTGCGGGCACCCTCCGAGTTTTCGATGACCTTGGGGGTGTTGCCTTCCAGGATCGCGACGCAGCTATTGGTGGTACCGAGGTCGATACCGATGATCTTACCCATTATTCTCTCCTCTTGAGCCGGCGCTATCCGCGCGGCTGCAATTCAACCTGAGGCCGAAATGTGGCCGCCCGGGGGCTTTTCAAGGGCAGAACCGGCAAATCCGAGTAATTTTCTCGGTTTCTGCATGCTTTCAACGGCATCCGCCGCCGCAGGTTAAGCGGACGGCGCGGCGCGGCCGCCGAAAGTGGCCTATTCCATACCTCCTGGCGCGTCGCGATCGCGCTGCCACAACACGTCGGAACCGCCGCCGGCCCGGTTCAGCACCCGCGCCAGCACGAACATCAGGTCCGACAGCCGGTTCAGGTACTGGCGCGGGGCCTCGTTCAGTGGCTCGGCCGCGCCCAGCGCCACCAGCGCGCGCTCGGCACGGCGGCACACGGTGCGGCAGACATGGGCCTGCGCCGCGGCGCGGCTGCCGCCGGGCAGGATGAATTCGGCCAGCCGCGGCAGGTTGGCGTTGTAGTCGGCGAGCCAGGTATCGAGCTGCGCCACCTGCTCAGGCTTGAGCAGGGTGTAGCCCGGGATGGACAGCTCGCCACCCAGGTCGAACAGGTCGTGCTGGATATGCAGCAGGGCGGCGCGCACGTCGTCGGGCAAGGCCTCGGTCAGCAGCACGCCGACGTGGCAGTTGAGCTCGTCGACGTCGCCGATGGCGGCGATGCGCGGGCTGGCCTTGCCGGTGCGGCTGCCGTCGCCCAGGCCGGTGGTGCCGGCGTCGCCGGTGCGGGTGGCAATCTTGGACAGGCGGTTGCCCATGCCGGTCTCCTCGTAAGCGTGTGGTAGTCGTGGTCCGCCCTGCAACGCGGGGCGCCGGGGGAAAGACGCATTATCGCGCCGGACCGCCTCGGCGCGCCAAGCGCTTGTGTCCCGGCGCTTGCTGTGCGGCTATCGGCCAGTACCGGCCGCCGCAGTGCCCGGCCAGGGTGCATGAGCCGCCGCGCGGCGTAGAATGCCGGTAGCCCCCATTCGTCGCCCATTCGATAACCGGGTCGCGCCCCTGCCGGCCAGACCGGAGCTTGCTCCGCAGCGCCGCCGCCGGCACCACCGTCGCGCCGACCCGCCGGAGACCCGCATGAACCACCCCACGCCGTCCGCCACGCTCGCCCGCCGTCCGCTGCCGCCCGCCTTCAGCGAAGCCCTGGCGGCGCGCTTCGGCGACCGCTTCACCACCTCCGCCGGCGTGTGCGAACACCACGGCCGCGACGAATCCCCGTTCCCGCCGGCCGTGCCCGACGCCGTGGTCTTCGCCCACAGCACCGAGGAAGTGGCCGAGGTGGCGCGCCTGTGCAACCAGCATGGCGTGCCGCTGATCCCGTACGGCGCTGGCTCGTCCCTGGAAGGCCATCTGCTGGCCGTGGCAGGCGGCATCAGTCTGGACCTGTCGCAGATGAACCGCGTGCTGGCGGTGCAGCCCGAGGACCTGACCGTGACCGTGCAGCCCGGCGTCACGCGCAAGCAGCTGAACCAGGAAATCAAGGACACCGGCCTGTTCTTCCCGATCGACCCGGGCGCCGACGCCTCGCTGGGCGGCATGTGCGCCACGCGCGCCTCCGGGACCAACGCGGTGCGCTACGGCACCATGCGCGAGAACGTGCTGGCGCTGACAGTGGTAACCGCCGACGGCCGCGTGATCCGCACCGGCACGCAGGCGCGCAAGTCGGCGGCGGGCTATGACCTGACCCGGCTCTTTATCGGCAGCGAAGGCACGCTCGGCATCATCACCGAGGTGACGGTGCGGCTCTACCCGCAGCCGGAGGCGATCTCCGCCGCGGTGTGCGCCTTCCCCAGCATGGGCAGCGCGGTGCAGGCGGTAATCCAGACCATCCAGCTGGGCGTGCCGGTGGCGCGCGTGGAGTTCGTCGATGCGCTGGCGATCCGAGCCATCAACCGCCACGACAACCTGACCCTGCCCGAGACCCCGCACCTGTTCTTCGAATTCCACGGCACCGAGGCCGGCGTGCGCGAGCAGGCCGAGACCGTGCAGCAGATCACCGCCGAGCACGGCGGCCAGGGCTTCGAGTGGGCCACCCGCCCGGAGGACCGCAGCCGGCTGTGGAACGCGCGCCATACCGCCTACTTCGCCATGCTGCAGCTCAAGCCGGGCTGCAAGTCGGTGACCACCGACGTGTGCGTGCCGATCTCGCGCCTGGCCGACTGCGTCACCGAGACCGAGAAGGACCTGAACGCCTCGGCGCTGCCCTGCCCCATCGTCGGCCATGTCGGCGACGGCAACTTCCACGTGGCGATCCTGGTCGACCCCGACAAGCCCGAAGAGATGGCCGAGGCCGAGGCCATCAACCAGCGCATCGTCGAACGCGCGCTGGCGATGGGCGGCACCTGCACCGGCGAGCACGGCGTGGGCTTGCACAAGCAGCGCTTCCTGGTGGAAGAACACGGCGAGGATGCGCTCGACGTGATGCGCGCGATCAAGGACGCGCTGGACCCCAAGCACATCCTCAACCCGGGCAAGATCTTCAGCGCCACGCGCGGCGGCTCGCAGTAAGGCGTGCCGAGCTGATGGCCTCCATGTTCAACCGCGTCCCGCCGCTGCACCTGCTGATCGCCTTCGAGGCAGCGGCGCGCCTGGGCAGCTTCGCGCGCGCGGCCGAAGAGCTGTCGGTCACGCCCAGCGCGGTCTCGCACCGCATCAAGAATCTTGAGGAGCTGTGGGGCGAAGACCTGTTCGTGCGCGCCAACGCGGCGCTGCGGCTGACCGCCGCCGGCACGCGCTACCTGCGCAACGTGCAGGACGCGCTCAAGTCGCTCAACGAGCTGGCGCGGCCCGAATACAACAAGCTGCGCACCCGGCTGCGGGTGGCGATCCCGCCCACCTTCGGGCGCCAGCACCTGGTGCCGCGCCTGCCCGAGTTCGGCGCGCTGTATCCGCATATCGACCTCGAGCTGCACCTGGCGATCCCGTTCCTGGACGTCAAGGCCGAGGACACCGATGTCGAGATCCGCTACGGCACCGGCCGCTACCCTGACCTGAAGACCACCCGGCTGCTGGTCGAGCCGGTGTTCCCGGCGTGCGGGCGCGAGTACTACGAGCGCGTCAACGGCCGCGCCATCACCAAGCCGGAGCACCTGCACGGCCTGGTGCTGCTGCGCAGTCCGCTGGAGCCGTGGAAGCCGTGGTTCGAGACTGCCGGGCTGGATTGGGTCGAGCCGCAGACCGGGCCGCAGTTCAACGACATCGGCCTGATGCTGGAAGCGATCGCGTCCAACCAGGGCGTGGCGCTGGTGCGCCAGCGCATGGCGCGGCACTGGCTGTCGCTGGGGCAGATGGTGCGGCTGCTGGAGGTGGAATCGGTCTCGCCGCACGGCTACTACATCGTCGAGCGCGAACAGGCCCCGCTCAAGCCCGAGGCGCGCTATTTCGTCGACTGGCTGCTGAGCCTGGACTGGTAGGAGACTGACCCCATGGAAATCCGCTTGCTGACCCCCGCCGATGCCGCCGCCTTCCAGGCGCTGCGGCTGCACGGCCTGGCCGAAGCGCCGGAAGCCTTCGCTTCCAGCCTGGAGGAGGAACAGGACCGGCCGCTGGAAGTCGTCGCCGGGCGCCTGGCCGCGACCGAGGGCAAGGCCGTATTCGGCGCCTTTGTCGACGGCAGCGATGGCAGCGCGCTGGCCGGCGTGGTCGGGGTGATGCGCGAGGAAAACGCCAAGCACCGGCACAAGGCCTTTATCTGGGGCATGTACGTGGCCCCGGGCTGGCGCGACCGCAAGCTCGGCCGCGCGCTGATGGAGCGGGCCATGGAACAGGCCGCCGCCATGCCGGGCGTGCGCCAGGTGACGCTGTGCGTCAATGCCGGCAGCGCGGGCGCGGTGCGGCTGTACGAGTCGCTCGGCTTCGTGCGCACGGGGCTGGAGCCGGATGCGCTGTACGTCGCGCCGCACTTCCACGACAAGCTCGACATGGTCTGCTTCCTGCCGCAGCCGCCGGCACGCTGAGTCCGGCCGGACCGCCTTCCCTGCACCCGCGCTGCGGTGTACGCTGGACTTGCGTCGCCTGCCAGGAGTGATTTCCCGCGCAGCCATGATGAGCATTTTTGATCGGCCTGCCATGCGGAATTCACGTGTCCCGTGGTGCCCGCGCCAGGTGCCCTGCGCTATAGTCACCCGTCCCCGCGGCAGGCCCTGCATTGCCGCGACCGGCAGGCCGCGCACCGGCCGCCATCCAGGAGGCCCCACAGGAGTCGTTCATGAATGCCCCGCACGAAGCCCAAACCATCGCCCCCGACGGCGCCCATGCCACGGCCGAAGGCCGCCGCAGCGCGCTGCTGGCCGGCCTGGCGCAGATCCTGCCGGATGCCGCGCTGCTGTGGAAGCCGGAAGACACCGTCCCCTATGAATGCGACGGCCTGGCCGCGTACCGCCAGGTGCCGATGGCCGTGGCCCTGCCCGACACCGAGGAACAGGTCTGCGCGATCCTGCGCCTGTGCCACAAGCTGGGCGTGCCGGTGGTGCCGCGCGGCGCCGGCACCAGCCTGTCGGGTGGCGCCATGCCGATCGCCGAGGGCCTGGTGCTGTCGCTGGCCAAGTTCAAGCGCATCCTGTCGGTCGATCCGTACTCGCGCACCGCGGTGGTCCAGCCGGGCGTGCGCAACCTGGCGATCTCCGACGCCGCCGCACCCCACAACCTGTACTACGCGCCGGACCCGTCCTCGCAGATCGCCTGCACCATCGGCGGCAACGTCAGCGAGAACTCCGGCGGCGTGCACTGCCTGAAGTACGGCCTGACCGTGCACAACGTGCTGCGCGTGCGCGCGGTGACGATGGAGGGCGAGGTGGTGGTGTTCGGCTCCGAGGCCCCCGACTCGCCGGGCCTGGACCTGCTGGCCGTGCTGATCGGCTCCGAAGGCATGCTGGCCGTGGTCACCGAGGTCACGGTGCGCCTGATCCCCAAGCCGCAGCTGGCGCAGGTGATCATGGCCTGCTTCGACGATGTCGAGAAAGGCGGCAATGCGGTGGCGGACGTGATCGCCGCCGGCATCATCCCGGCCGGACTGGAAATGATGGACAAGCCCGCCACCGCCGCGGTCGAGCAGTTCGTGCATGCGGGCTATGACCTGGATGCCGCCGCCATCCTGCTGTGCGAATCCGACGGCACCCCGGAAGAAGTGGCCGAGGAAATCGAACGCATGAGCGCGGTGCTGACGGCATCGGGCTGCACCCGCATCGTGGTCTCGCAGAACGAAGCCGAGCGCCTGCGCTTCTGGAGCGGCCGCAAGAACGCCTTCCCCGCCGCCGGCCGGATCTCGCCGGACTACTACTGCATGGACGGCACCATTCCGCGCAAGCACATCGGCACGCTGCTCAGGCGCATCGAAGCCATGGAGCAAAAGTACGGCCTGCGCTGCATCAACGTGTTCCATGCCGGCGACGGCAACATGCACCCGCTGGTGCTGTTCGATGGCGCGGACCAGGACCAATGGCACCGCGCCGAGCTGTTCGGCGCCGACATCCTGGAAACCTGCGTGGAACTGGGCGGCACCGTCACCGGCGAGCACGGCGTGGGCGTGGAGAAGCTCAACTCGATGTGCGTGCAGTTCTCGCCCGCCGAGCGCGATGCCTTCTTCGGCGTCAAGGCCGCCTTCGACCCGGCGCGGCTGCTCAACCCGGACAAGGCCATCCCCACGCTGGCGCGCTGCGCGGAGTACGGCAAGATGCATGTGAAGCGGGGCCTGCTGCCGCACCCGGAACTGCCGCGCTTCTGAGCCACGCCATGTCCAGCCCACGCCGACGCCAGCAGCAGGAAGCGTTCATCCGCCAGCGCCTGGGCCAGCCCGAGGCCGGCTGGCGCCAGCGCTGGTACACCATCATCTTCGAGGCCGATACCCGCGAGGGCCGGCTCTTCGATGTCGCGCTGCTGCTGGCCATCGTCGCCAGCGTGACGGTGGTGATGCTCGACAGCCTGCCCGCGGTGAACAACCGCCTGGGGCGGCTGTTCACCGTGCTGGAATGGATGTTCACGCTGTTCTTCACGGCCGAGTACATGATGCGCATCCTGGTGGTGCGCCGGCCGTGGCGCTATGTGTTCAGCTTCTACGGCATCATCGACTTCGTCTCGATCATGCCGACCTGGCTGGCGTTCTTCCTGCCCGAGCTGCATTTCCTGATCGACGTGCGCCTGCTGCGGCTGCTGCGCGTGTTCCGGATCCTGAAGCTGACCGTGTACTTCGAGGAGGCCGAGATCCTGTACCGCGCGCTGGTCAACAGCCGCCGCAAGATCTTCGTGTTCCTGGGCACGGTGTTCATCATCACGGTGATCCTGGGCACGGTGATGTACGTGGTGGAAGGTCCGCAGCACGGCTTCACCAGCATCCCGGTCAGCATGTACTGGGCGGTGGTGACGCTGACCACCACGGGCTTCGGCGACATGGTGCCCAAGACCCCGCTGGGGCAGTTCATCACCTCGCTGACCATCCTGCTGGGCTACGGCATCATCGCCTTCCCCACCGGTATCGTCGGCGCCGAGCTGGCCGCCAGCATCCTGAAGCGGCCGCTCACCACGCGCACCTGCACCCATTGCCTGACCGAGGGCCACGAACCCGACGCCGGCTACTGCAAGCATTGCGGCAGCCAGCTGCCCGAATACCAGAACGACCGGCCGGAAGTGCCCGGCGGACCTGCCGGCTCCTGAGCCGGCCTTCCCTACCCCACGACGCATATGCAAGCCACCCTCGACGCCATCCGCGACGCCGTCAGGCAAGCCACCGAGACCCGCACCGCGCTGCGGCTGCGCGGCGGCGGCAGCAAGGACTTCTACGGCCAGCCCGCCGCGGGCCAGCTGCTGGACACGCGCGCCTATGCCGGCATCGTCGACTACGACCCGGCCGAGCTGGTGATCACCGCGCGCTGCGGCACGCCGCTGGCCGAGATCGAGGCGGCGCTGGCCGAGAAGCGCCAGATGCTGGCCTTCGAGCCGCCCCATTTCGCACTGCCGGGCCAGCCCAGCACCGCGACGCTGGGCGGCGCCGTGGCCGCGGGATTGTCGGGCCCGCGCCGGCAGTCGGTGGGCGCGCTGCGCGACTTCATGCTGGGCGCGCAGCTGATGGACGGCCGCGGCGAGGTGATGGACTTCGGCGGCCAGGTGATGAAGAACGTGGCGGGCTATGACGTGTCGCGGCTGCTGGCGGGCTCGCTCGGCACGCTCGGGCTGATCCTGCAGGTGTCGGTCAAGGTGCTGCCGGCACCGTTCGACGAGGCCACGCTGCGCTTCGAGCTGGCGCAGGCCGATGCCATCGAGCACCTGAACCGTTGGGGCGGCCAGCCGCTGCCGCTGGCGTCTTCGGCCTGGCACGCGGGCGTGCTGCACGTGCGCCTGGCCGGCGCCACCGCCGCCGTGCGCGCCGCGTGCGCCAGGCTGGGCGGCGAGCGCGTGGACGCTGCGGAAGCCGCGGCGCTGTGGCAATCGCTGCGCGAGCAGACCCACCCGTTCTTCGCCCCCGCCCAGGCGGGCCGCGCGCTGTGGCGCCTGGCGGTGCCCACCATCGCCGCGCCGCTGGCGCTGCCGGGCCCACAGCTGATCGAATGGGGCGGCGGCCAGCGCTGGTGGCTGCCCGAGGACGGCACTGACAAGACCGATGCCGAAAGCGTGCGCGCCGTGGCGCAGGCCGCCGGCGGCCATGCCACGCTGTTCCGCAATGGCGACAAGTCAGTGGGCGTGTTCACGCCGCTGGCCTCGCCGCTGGCCGCGATCCACCGCCGCCTGAAAGAGACCTTCGACCCGGCCGGCATCTTCAACCCGCAGCGCATGTACCCCGGGCTCTGACCCGGCACGTCCAGGCATCCCCCCGGCACAACCTCCCCACACCATGCAAACGAACCTGGCCGATTTTCTTCGCAACACGCCCGAAGGCGAGGAAGCCAAATCCATCGTCGGCAACTGCGTGCATTGCGGCTTCTGCACCGCCACCTGCCCCACCTACCAGTTGCTCGGCGATGAGCTGGACGGCCCGCGCGGGCGCATCTACCTGATGAAGCAGGTGCTGGAAGGCCATGCCATCACCGAAAGCACGCGCCTGCACCTGGACCGCTGCCTGACCTGCCGCAACTGCGAATCGACCTGCCCGTCGGGCGTGCGCTACGGCCGCCTGGTCGATATCGGCCGCAAGCTGGTCGACGACAAGCTCGAGGCCGAAGGCGTGCAGCGCCCCGCCCGCGAGCGCATCGCGCGCTGGGTGCTGCGCGAGGGGCTGACGCGCCCGGCGCTGTTCGGCACGGCGCTGCGCCTGGGCCAGATGGTGCGGCCGCTGCTGCCGGGCACGCTGCGCAACAAGGTGCCGGCGCTGTCCAGCACCGCCGCGCCCGGCACGTGGCCGCGCAATGCGCATGCACGCAAGATGTTGTTGCTCGACGGCTGCGTGCAGCCGTCAATGTCGCCCAACATCAATGCCGCAACTGCGCGTGTGTTCGACCGTGTCGGCGTACAACTGCTGGTGGCGCGCGAAGCCGGCTGCTGCGGCGCGATCCGCTTCCACACCGGCGACCACGACGGCGGCCTCGACAATATGCGCCGCAATATCGATGCCTGGTGGCCGCATATCGAGGACGGCGCCGAGGCCATCGTGATGACAGCCTCGGGCTGTGGCGCGATGGTCAAGGACTACGGGCACCTGCTGCGCAACGATCCGAAGTACGCCGAGCGCGCCCGCCGCGTCTCGGCGCTGACGCGCGACCTGTCCGAAGTCTTGCCGGACTTTGCCGACGAGCTGCACACCCTGGCCGGCGCGGTCCCGCGCGACAACCGGCGCGTGGCTTACCACCCGCCCTGCACGCTGCAGCACGGCCAGCAGATCCGCGGCAAAGTCGAAGCGCTCTTGACCGGCCTCGGCGTCGAAGTCAAACTCTGCGCTGACAGCCACCTGTGCTGCGGCTCGGCGGGCACTTATTCGGTGTTGCAGCCGGAACTGGCCTACCGCCTGCGCGACGACAAGCTCGCCAAACTGCAGGCCACGCAGCCCGAAGCCATCGTCTCGGCCAATATCGGCTGCATCTCGCACCTGCAGGGCGGCACCGGCACCCCGGTGATGCACTGGATCGAACTGGTCGACAAGATGCTCGGCTAGCGCGGGCGGGCAGCATGGGCGGCAGCGCGCATCCTTCCGGACGCGCGCCGCGCACCTGCGACCAAACGCCACGCCCCATGCTCCAGACCTTTGCAATCCTGTTGGTTTTCCAGTCCGTCGGCGAGGTGATCAGCTACGCGCTGACCCTGCCGGTGCCCGGCCCCGTGCTGGGCATGATTTTGCTGTTCGGCTGGCTCGTCTTCGACGACCGCCTGCTGCCCATCATCCAGGGCACCACATCTGAACTGCTCAAGCACCTGTCGCTGCTGTTCGTGCCGGCCGGCGTCGGCATCATGGTCCATGCCAACCGCATCGAGGGCGAATGGATGCCGATCCTGGTGGCGCTGGTGGTGTCCACCTGGCTGGCCATCGCCACCACCGCCGTGGTCACGCGCATGCTGATGCGCAAGCGCGCCGATGTCCCGCCCGCCGATGCGAAAGGAGAGCAGGCATGATGACGCCCCGCCTCAACGAGATCTGGGTCTACCTGGCCGCGAGCCCGCTGGTCGGGCTGACCGCCACGCTGCTGGCCTACGTCTTTGCCTTCCGCATCTATGAGCGTTCGCGCTTCTCGCCGCTGGCCAACCCGGTGATGATCGCGGTGGCGCTGCTGGTCACGGTGCTGACCGTCACCGGCACGCCCTACAAGACCTACTTCGACGGCGCGCAATTCGTGCACTTCCTGCTGGGGCCGGCCACGGTGGCACTGGCGGTGCCGCTGTACCTGCAGCTGCCCAAGCTGCGCACCCATGTGTTCCCGCTGCTGGCAGGACTGGTGGCGGGCTCGGTGGTGGCGGTGGTGTCGGCGGTGGGAATTGCCTGGCTGCTGGGCGCATCGCCCGAGACCGTGCGCTCGCTCGCGCCCAAGTCGGTGACGATCCCGATCGCCATGGGCGTGGCCGAGAAGATCGGCGGGCTGCCCTCGCTGACCGCGGTGCTGGTGATGGCCACCGGCATCATCGGCGCGGTCAGCGCCACCAGCGTGCTGAACCTGCTGCGCATCCGCGACTACAGCGTGCGCGGTTTCGCCACCGGCGTGGCAGCCCACGGCATCGGCACCGCGCGCGCCTTCCAGGTCAACCAGGAAGCCGGCGCCTTTGCCGCGCTGGGCATGGGCCTGAACGGCGTGCTGACGGCGATCATGGTGCCGGTGATGGCGGCGTGGATGCCACACTGACACGCTCCTGACAGCACGCTGTCAGCAGCCCCCGCGCATGATGCGAGCTCCCCACTCCCCTTCACCTGGAACCAAGGAGTCTGTCATGAGCAACCGTCTGATCAACTGGCTGGAAATCCCCGTCGTCGACATGAGCCGCGCGGTCGGCTTCTACGAGCAGGTGTTCAATATCCAGCTGCGCCGCGAGACCATGAGCCAGGTCGACATGGCCGTGTTCCCCCACCCCGACCCGGGCGGCGCGCTGGTCGCCGGCGAGGGCTATCGCCCCAGCAACTACTACGGCGCGGTGCCATACCTGCATGCGCCGGAACTGGATGTGCTGCTGGAGCGCGCCGCGCGCGCCGGCGGCAAGACGGTGTTCGGGCCGCTGCGCCTGCCGGGCGAGATCGGCCGCATCGCCCATATCACCGACAGCGAAGGCAACCGCATCGGGCTGCACGAGCCCGTGGCCGCCTGACCCCGATGGCAAGCCGCCCCCGATGAGCCGCCGCGCCGACCGCCTGTTCCAGATCGTGCAGGTGCTGCGCGGCCGCCGCCTGACCACGGCGGCGCTGCTGGCGCAGCGGCTCGGGGTGTCGGAACGCACCGTCTACCGTGATATCCAGGCGCTGTCGCTGTCAGGCGTGCCGGTCGAGGGCGAGGCCGGCATCGGCTACCGGCTGCGCGCCGACTTCGATGTCCCGCCGCTGATGTTCACCGCCATGGAAGTCGAAGCACTGGTCGCCGGCCTGCGCCTCCTGAAAGCCTGGGGCGGCGGCGCGCTGGCCGCCGCGGCCGATCCCGCGCTGGAAAAACTGATGGCCGCGCTGCCGCCGCCGCGCCGGCTGGCAGCGCAGCAAAGCCGCGTGTTCGCGCCGGAATACGTCAACCAGGCGCATGTGCGCGAGGCCTTCGACGTGGTACACGGGGCGCTGGGCGAACAGAAATTGCTGCTGCTCGACTATTGCGACGTGCAGCAGCGCATCACCGAACGCGTGGTGATGCCGCTGGGCCTGTTCTTCTGGGGCAATGCCTGGTTGCTGGCGACGTGGTGCACCACGCGCTCGGACTATCGCAGCTTCCGGCTGGACCGCTGCCGCGCCATCCGCATGCTGGACGACCATTTCCACGAAACGCCCGACCGCTCGCTCAACGGTTTCCTGCGCGCGGTGCGCGCCAGCGGCACCTAGTCCCGCTCAGGCAGCCGGGTCGGACAGCAGCATCTCGATATCGGCGCGCAGCTCGTCGGGCTTGGTGGTCGGCGCATAGCGCTTGAACACCGTGCCGTCGCGGCGCAGCAGGAACTTGGTGAAGTTCCATTTGATGCCCTGGGTACCGAGCACGCCACGCTTTTCCGTGGTCAGCCACTGGTACAGCGGATGGGCGTCGGCACCGTTCACGTCGATCTTGGCGAACATCGGGAAGCGCACCGCAAAGCGCGTTTCGCAGAACTGGCCGATCTGCTGCGCATCGCCCGGCTCCTGCTTGCCGAACTGGTTGCACGGGAAGCCCAGCACCTCCAGGCCGCGCTCGTGGTATTCGTCGTAGAGCTTCTGCAGGCCCTCGTACTGCGGCGTGAACCCGCATTCGCTGGCGGTGTTGACGACCAGCATCACCTTGCCCTGGAACTGCGACAGCGGTACCGGCTGGCCGGCCAGCGAGTTGGCTTCGAACTGGTAGACATTGCTCATGGCAGACTCCTGGGGCCGGAACTGGCCCTTGCGTGGCCCAAGCATAACGCCATGCGCATCACCGTGCACGAATCAGATGACATTGAGATGCTCGGTGCCGGCACCCAGGTCGGTGTCCTTGGCGCTCGCGCTGTGCAGCTTGATCATCAGGCGCAGGTCGTTGAGCGAGTCGGCATTGCGCAGCGCGTCCTCGTAGGTGATCTTGCCTTCCTCGTACAGGTCGAACAGCGCCTGGTCGAACGAGACCATGCCCTGCTCGCGCGACTTCTTGATGACTTCCTTGAGCTCGTGGATCTCGCCCTTGAAGATCAGGTCGGCCACCAGCGGCGTGCCGATCATGATCTCCACCGCCGGCACGCGCCCCTTTTTGCCGGCGCGCGGCAGCAGGCGCTGCGAGATCATCGCCTTCAGGTTCAGCGACAGGTCGATCAGCAGCTGCTGGCGCTTTTCCTCGGGGAAGAAGTTGACCACGCGGTCGATCGCCTGGTTGGCATTGTTGGCGTGCAGCGTGGCCAGGCACAGGTGGCCGGTCTCGGCGTACTGCATCGCGTACTCCATGGTCTCGCGGTCACGGATTTCGCCGATCAGGATCACGTCGGGCGCCTGGCGCAGCGTGTTCTTCAGCGCCACGTGCCAGGACTCGGTATCGATGCCGACCTCGCGCTGCGTGACGATGCAGTTCTGGTGCGCATGCACGTACTCGATCGGATCCTCGATGGTGATGATATGGCCGTACGAATGCGCGTTGCGGTGATCCAGCATTGCCGCCAGCGTGGTCGACTTGCCCGAGCCGGTGGCGCCGGTCACGATCACCAGCCCGCGCTTGGCCATCACCACCTCATGCAGCGTCGCCGGCAGGTCCAGGTCGGCCACCGAGGGAATGCGCGTATTGATGGTGCGCACCACCATGCCGGCCTTGCCCTGCTGGATAAAGGCCGACACGCGGAAGCGCCCGGCCTTGGGCGCGGTGATCGCGAAATTGCATTCGCGGCTGGTGTCGAAGTCCTGCACCTGGCGCTCGTTCATCACCGAGCGCACCAGGCCCAGCGCCTGGGTCGGGTTCAGCGGCTGCTGCGACACCGGCTTGATCTTGCCGTCGACCTTGATCGCCGGCGGGAAGTCAGAGGTAATGAACAGGTCCGAGCCGCGGTTGCTGACCATCAGCTCCAGCAGGTCGTTGATGTACTTGGCGGCGGATTCGCGATCGAGCATGTCGGTGTCCTGCTGGGGAGCGGGCCTCAGCCCATGAACGCGTCGGGGTTCTTGGCGATGGCGCGCGCGTCGTTGTAGCTGATGACGCTGCGCTTGATCAGGTCAGACAGGCACTGGTCCAGCGTCTGCATGCCCAGCCCGCTGCTGGTCTGCATCATCGAGTACATCTGCGCGATCTTGTTCTCGCGGATCAGGTGGCGGATCGCGGGCGTGGCGATCATGATCTCGTGCGCGGCGGTGCGGCCATTGCCGTCGCGCGTCTTCAGCAGCGTCTGCGAGATCACCGCCTCCAGCGATTCCGACAGCATGGTGCGCACCATGTCCTTCTCTTCGGGCGGGAACACATCGACCACGCGGTCGATGGTCTTGGCCGCTGAGCTGGTGTGCAGCGTGCCGAAGACCAGGTGGCCGGTCTCGGCCGCGGTCAGCGCCAGGCGGATGGTTTCCAGGTCGCGCAGCTCACCCACCAGGATCACGTCCGGGTCTTCACGCAGTGCCGAGCGCAACGCGTTGGCAAACGAATGCGTGTGCGGCCCCAGCTCGCGCTGGTTGATCAGGCTCTTCTTGGAGCTGTGCACGAATTCGATCGGGTCCTCCACCGTGAGGATGTGGCCCATGTCGCTTTCGTTGCGATGGTCGACCATCGCCGCCAGCGTGGTGGACTTGCCCGAGCCGGTCGGGCCCGTCACCAGCACCAGCCCGCGCGGCTTCATGCACAGGTCGGCAAACACCGCGGGCGCGCGCAGCTCTTCGAGCGTGAGCACCTTGGAGGGAATGGTACGGAACACCGCGGCGGCGCCGCGCTGGGTGTTATAGGCATTGACCCGGAAGCGGGACAGGCCGGCGATCTCGAACGAGAAATCGATTTCGAGGCGTTCTTCGTAGGCCTTGCGCTGGGTGTCGCTCATGATGTCGTACACCATGGCGTGGACATCCTTGTGCGTCATCGAGGCGATGTTGATCCGGCGCATGTCGCCGTGGATCCGCACCATCGGCGGCATGTCCGCGGAGAGATGAAGATCAGACGCCTTGTTCTTGACAGCGAAAGCCAATAGCTGCGCGATGTCCATCTATAATGACCCCACCCTAGTTATCAGTACTTTGCGTACTTTCTTTTGTATGTTCGCCGGATTATGTCTGTAATTGCCGCCAACTTGCAAGCCGTTCACCAGCGCATCGCGGCGGCCGCACAACAAGCCGGCAGACAGCCCGCGGACATCGCCCTGCTGGCGGTTTCCAAGACCGTTCCCCCCGACCGCATAAGGGCCGCATACGCCGCCGGACAGGTCGCTTTCGGCGAAAACTACGTCCAGGAAGGCGTCGACAAGATCGCCGCGCTGGCCGACCTGCGCCACCGCCTGCAATGGCATTTCATCGGCCCGCTGCAGAGCAACAAGACCCGCCTGGTGGCGGAGCATTTCGACTGGGTGCACGCCGTCGACCGGCTCAGGATCGCCGAGCGGCTGTCGGCCCAGCGCCCGGCCGGCATGGCCGCGCTGCAGGTCTGCATCCAGGTCAATATCAGCGGCGAAGCCAGCAAGAGCGGCGTCGCCCCGGCAGAGGTGCCCGGCCTGGCACATGCCGTCGCCGCGCTGCCAGGCCTGCGCCTGCGCGGGCTGATGGCCATCCCCGAGCCCGAGCACGACCCCGCCGCGCAGCGCCGCCCATTCGCGGCCATGCGCGCCATGCTGCAGGCGCTGCGCACCGACGGCCTGGACCTCGACACGCTGTCGATGGGCATGTCGGGCGACATGGAAGCCGCCATCGCCGAGGGCGCCACGCTGGTGCGGATCGGCACCGCCATTTTCGGAGCGCGCCAATACCCGTAGTCCGGCGCGCCCAGTCCATTCCCTTCAAGCCCCCCAACGGATCTCCATGCTCGATACCCTTACCTTTGGCTTTCTCGGCGGCGGCAACATGGCCACCGCACTGATCGGCGGCCTGATCGCCCGCGGCGTGCCGGCCGGCTCGATCCGCGTGGTCGACCCCTTCCCCGAGGCCCAGCAACGCCTGGCGCGCGACCTCGGCGTGCATGCCGCCGGCGCGCCGGATGCCGCCTTCGGCGCCTGCGACGTGCTGGTGCTGGCGGTCAAGCCGCAGCAGTTCCGCGACGCCGCGGCGCAGCTGCTGCCGATCCTGCCGGCCAGCGGCAAGGGCAACCTGGTGATCAGCGTGGCCGCCGGCATCCGGCTGCAGGACATGGAGCGCTGGCTGGACGGGCGCACCCGGCTGGTGCGGGCGATGCCGAATACGCCGGCGCTGGCCGGCATGGGCATGACCGGGCTGGCCGCGCCGGCCGGGCTGTCGGCCGAAGACCGCGCGATCGCCAGCGCGGTGGCCGAGGCCGTCGGCAAGTGCGTATGGGTGGATGGGGATGACCAGATCGATGCGGTCACCGCCATTTCCGGCAGTGGGCCGGCCTATGTCTTCTACTTTATCGAGGCGATGGAACGGGCCGCCACCGAGCTGGGCCTGACGGCGGAGCAAGGCCGCGAACTGGCGGTAGAGACCTTCCGTGGCGCTGCTACCCTGGCCGGGCAGTCTTCCGAGCCGGTGTCGACGCTGCGTGAGCGCGTGACGTCCAAGGGCGGCACGACGTATGCGGCGCTGACGGCGATGGAGGCTTCGGGCATTGGTGATGCCTTCGTGCGCGCGATGCATGCTGCCGCGGCGCGGGGCAAGGAGATGGGGGCGGAGTTCGGGAAGGATTGAGGCGCGGCCAAACCGCGGGCGCTCTGACCTGGCCGCCGCCCCATGTGAACGCTCCCCTCTCCCGCAAGCGGGAGAGGGGAGAAAACCAGCGGGATCTAATCAGCGAATTGCATAAGCCACCGCCGTCCCCGCAAACACACAGGCCCCCAGCCAGTTGTTATGCCGGAACGCCGCGAAACACCGCATCCGGTCGCGGTCACGAATCAGCGTGTAATGATACCCGGCGCAACCCGCAGCCGCCGCCAGCCCCACCCAGTAAGGCCACCCCAGCCCCAGCAGCACCCCCGCCCACGCCATCAGCGCCAGGAACGCGGCATAGCAGAGCATGATCGCCGCCACGTCGAAGCGGCCAAAGGTAATGGCCGAAGTCTTCATGCCGATCAGGAGGTCGTCGTCACGATCGACCATCGCATAAGCCGTGTCATACGCCACCGCCCAGAACACATTGGCCAGCAGCATCAGCCACGCCACCGGCGGCACCTGGTCCTGGATCGCGGCAAACGCCATCGGGATACCAAAGCCAAACGCGATGCCGAGATAAGCCTGCGGAATCGCAAAGAAGCGCTTGAAGAACGGGTAAGTGCCGGCCACCACCGCCGCCACCACCGCCAGCCATTTGGTCAGCGCATTGAGCGGCAACACCAGCGCAAAAGCCACCAGCGCCAGCACGGCGGCGACGGCCAGCGCTTCCCACGCTGCGATCTTGCCCGCGGTCAGCGGCCGTTCCCTGGTGCGCTTGACGTGCTTGTCGAAGTCGCGGTCCGCCCAGTCGTTGATGGCGCAGCCAGCCGAGCGCATCAGAAAGGTGCCCGCCACGAAGATCCAGAACAGCCCCCACGCCGGCGGCCCGCCCGCGGCCATCCACATGGCCCACAGCGTCGGCCACAGCAGCAGCAGCGTGCCGATCGGCTTGTCGATGCGCACCAGGCGCGCGTAGAGGGAAAGGCGTTCAAGCATGGGCGTGGGGGGCAACGGCGAGAGGGTCTGCACTGCGCGGATCCGGGAAGGAGGATTCAATGAAAACGCGCCGCAGCCCGGACGGTTGCGACGCGCAGTGCCGGCCGCTACTGAAGGGCAGCCGGAGGTGGCAAGCTGGCCTCAGGCCAGCATCGCGCGCAGCATCCACGCGGTCTTTTCGTGCGTCTGCATGCGCTGGGTCAGCAGGTCGGCCGACGGTTCGTCGCCGGCGGCGTCGATCACCGGGAACAGCGAACGCGCGGTGCGCACCACGGCTTCCTGGCCTTCGACCAGCTTGCGGATCATTTCGGTGGCCTCGGGCACGCCCTCTTCCTCCGCGATCGAAGACAGGCGGGCGTATTCCTTGTAGGTGCCCGGTGCCGGGTAGCCCAGCGCGCGGATACGCTCGGCGATCGAGTCCACGGCGAGCGCCAGCTCGGTGTACTGGGTCTCGAACATCAGATGCAGCGTATTGAACATGGGACCCGTCACGTTCCAGTGGAAGTTATGGGTCTTGAGGTAGAGGGTGTAGGTGTCCGCCAGCAGCTTGGACAGGCCTTCCGCGATCTTCTTGCGGTCCTTGTCGGAAATACCGATATTCACGCTCATCTCATTCTTCTTTGCCATGGTAAATACGCTCCGTTCTGGTAAAGCCACGAGGGGCGCCGCCGGCGCTTGCCATGTTTTGGGGCCGGGCGGCGCAGTACCCGCATTATTGCACTAGCCGGCAATCCCGGCCAAACCCCGGGCCACCTCGCTGAACATCACGGTCGCGCCGAGCACGATCACGGCGGCGCCGATTTCCTTGCGCCACAGCTTGTGGCGCAGCCGCGCGGCATCGGCGCGCCGGGGCTGGTCGTGCCCGTCATGCCACAGCTGTCGCCACTCTTGGATAAACAACCGGATCATCGCCATCATCGTTCTCCGCGGCGCGGCATCCCGCCAGGGGCGCCGCGCCAGGCTGCCGCTTACTTCAGGTTGAGCGCGCGCTTCACGCCCTCGCCGTAGGCCGGGTCGGCCTTGGTGAAGTGCTCCAGCTGCACGCGCACGATCGCCTCAGGCACGCCCTGCATCGCCGCCGCGATATTGGCGAACAGGCGCTGGCGCTGGCCTTCGTCGAACAGGCGGAACAGCGCGCCGGGCTGGCTGTAGTAGTCCGGGTCGACGCGGTGGTCCCAGTGGTCGGCGGCACCATCCAGTGCCAGCGGCGGCTCGATCGCGCGTTCGCTGGCGGCGTAGGCGCCTTCGCGGTTGGGCTCGTAGTTGAGCTTGCCTCCCTGGTTGCCGTCCACGCGCATCGCGCCGTCACGGTGGAAGCTGTTGTGGAACGGGCATTTCGGCGCATTCACCGGGATCTGGTTGTGGTTGATCCCCAGGCGGTAGCGCTGCGTGTCGCCGTACGAGAACAGCCGCCCCTGCAGCATCTTGTCGGGCGAGAAGCCGATGCCCGGCACGATATTGGCCGGATTCATCGCCACCTGCTCGACCTCGGCAAAGTAGTTGTCCGGGTTGCGGTTGAGCTCGAGCACGCCCACGTCGATCAGCGGGTAGTCCTTGTGCGGCCAGACCTTGGTCAGGTCGAACGGATTGATGTGGTACTTGGCCGCATCGGCCTCCGGCATGACCTGGACGCGCAGGTTCCAGCGCGGAAAATTGCCTTGCTCGATGTTCTCGAACAGGTCGCGCTGCGCGCTTTCGCGGTCCGTTGCCACGACCTTGGCCGCTTCTTCATTGGTCCAGTTGGCGATGCCCTGCTGCGACTTGAAGTGGAACTTGACCCAGAAGCGCTCGTTGTTCGCGTTGATGAACGAGTACGTGTGCGAGCCGAAGCCGTGGATCTGGCGGTAGTTCTGCGGCAGACCGCGGTCGCTCATCAGGATGGTGACCTGGTGCAGCGATTCCGGATGGCGCGACCAGAAGTCCCACACCGCGATCGGGTCGCGCAGGTTGGTGCGCGGATTGCGCTTCTGCGTGTGGATAAAGTCCGGGAACTTGAGCGGGTCGCGCACGAAGAACACCGGGGTATTGTTGCCGACCACGTCCCAGTTGCCTTCGTCGGTGTAGAACTTGATCGAGAAGCCGCGCACGTCGCGCTCGGCATCGGCCGCGCCGCGCTCGCCGGCCACGGTCGAGAAGCGGATGAACAGCGGCGTCTCCTTGCCGACCTGGGCAAAGACCGAAGCCTTGGTGTACCTGGTGATGTCGTGGGTGACCTTGAGCGTGCCATAAGCGCCCGAGCCCTTGGCATGCACGCGCCGCTCGGGGATGACCTCGCGGTCGAAGTGGGCCAGCTTTTCGAGGAACCAGACATCCTGCAGCAGCATCGGGCCGCGCGGACCGGCCGTCTGCGCGTTCTGGTTGTCGGCGACGGGTGCGCCGGCGGCAGTGGTAAGGGTGTCCTTCTTGCTCATCTTTTCCTCTTTGTGGGTAGGCTGAAAGGGAACGCCGCATCAGAGCGCGGCGGCATAGCAGGCAAGGCAATCGAGCAGGCAGCGCCCCACGCGGAGGGGAAACGGGCGCCCGTTGATTGTTGTCGGAGAGAACTGGGCGCTGGTGCTCATCATTGGTTCCTGTCTCAGGTCGATGCCATCTGCATCGACAGGAGTCAGCCTACCAACGATCTATCGAATTGAGAATTCAATTATTTATACCTATGCATTAGGTCAAATCTATCTGGGATTTCTGCAACTTATCGCAGCGGAAGGTGACCGCCCGAAGACAGGTCCCTGAAATACCCCGTTGCGGGGCCGGAAATGACAACGGCCGCAACGGAATCTCCGGTGCGGCCGAGGGAAATGCCGGTACTGTGGGGGCAGGAAGATCAGGCCGCTTCGGCCAGCTCCTTGGCGTCCAGCTTGCGCACGCCGGCGAGCTCGCACGCGGCCACGGCGTTGGCCAGCGCTTCCATAGCCGGCAGCCGGGTGAAGCTCTTGCGCCAGGCCAGCACCACGCGCCGGTCGGGCACCGGATCGGCAAACGGCACATAGGACAGCATGTCGCCCTTGGCCTTCAGGTCGGGCACCGAGGTGCGCGGCAGCACGGTGATGCCGACCCCGCTGGCCACCATATGGCGAATGGTTTCCAGCGACGAGCCCTCGAAGGTCTTCTGGATGCCATCGGCCGCCTGCGAGAAGCGCGACAGTTCCGGGCACACGCCCAGCACATGGTCGCGGAAGCAGTGGCCGCTGCCCAGCAGCAGCATGGTTTGCTGCTTCAGTTCATCGGGGTCGATGGAGCGCGCCTGCGCCAGCTGGTGGCCGCGCGGCACGGCGACGACAAAGGGTTCGTCGTAGAGCGGGCGCACCGTCAGGCCCGAATCCGCGAACGGCTCGGCCATCACCGCGCAGTCGATCTCACCCTGCTTGAGCAGCTCGATCAGCTTGTGGGTGTAGTTCTCCTGCAGCATCAGCGGCATCTGCGGCACGGTCTCGATCATCTGCTTGACCAGCGACGGCAGCAGGTACGGCCCGATGGTGTAGATCACGCCCACGCGCAGCGGACCCGCAAGCGGGTCCTTGCCCTGCTTGGCGATCTCGCGAATGGCCATGGTCTGTTCAAGCACGCGCTGGGCCTGCGCCACGATCTGCTCGCCGACCGACGTCACCGACACCTCGGAGGTGCCGCGCTCGAAAATCTGCACGTTGAGTTCGTCTTCCAGCTTCTTGATCGCGACCGACAGCGTCGGCTGCGACACAAAGCAGGCTTCGGCGGCCCGGCCGAAATGGCGCTCGCGCGCCACGGCGACGATGTACTTGAGTTCGGTGAGCGTCATGACTTATCAGTTTCCGGTAGGCGATAGATTTTACCTTCGATTGCCGCTTCTGTCAGAGCGCCAGCCCGAATAGCCCGCAGCGGACTGGCGGGTGCGCTGGATGGCGCACATCCCGTCGAAAAACCAGCCCGCGATCAAGCCTTGAGGTAGTGCTCGCGCCCACCCAGCCAGCGCGAAAGGTGCGCTTCCACCGCTTCCGGGTAGCGCGCCAGCATCAGTTCGGCCGCCTCCTGCGCGTATTCCACCAGCCACGCGTCGGTCTGCAGGTCGGCAAAGCGCAACATCGCTTCGCCGGACTGGCGCGCACCCAGGAACTCGCCCGGGCCGCGGATCTCCAGGTCGCGCCGGGCGATCTCGAAGCCGTCGGTGGTCTCGCGCATGGTCGCCAGGCGCTCGCGCGCGGTCGGCGACAGCGGCGCCTGGTACATCAGCAGGCAGACCGATTCGGCGCTGCCCCGCCCCACCCGCCCGCGCAGCTGGTGCAGCTGCGCCAGGCCGAAGCGCTCGGCGTGCTCGATCACCATCAGCGAGGCATTGGGCACGTCCACGCCCACTTCGATCACGGTGGTGGCCACCAGCACCTGCATGCGGTTGGCGCTGAAGTCGTCCATCACCGCGGCCTTCTCGGCCGGCGGCAGGCGCCCGTGCACCAGGCCCACGCGCAGGTCGGGCAGCGCGGCCACCAGCGTTTCATAGGTCTCCACCGCGGTCTGCAGCTGCAGCGCCTCGCTTTCCTCGATCAGCGGACACACCCAGTAGACCTGGCGGCCTTCGGCGGCGGCGTGATGGATGCGTCCGATCACTTCGTCGCGCCGCTCGTCGTTGACCAGGCGCGTGACGATGGGGGTGCGGCCCGGCGGCAATTCATCGATCACCGACACATCGAGGTCGGCGTAGTAAGTCATGGCGAGCGTGCGCGGGATCGGCGTGGCCGACATCATCAACTGGTGCGGCACGGTCTCGGCCGCGGTCGCCGCTGAATCGGGGGTATCGGCGGCACCGGCCTTGCCGCGCAGCGCCAGCCGCTGCGCCACGCCGAAGCGGTGCTGCTCGTCGACCACCGACAGCCCCAGTTTGGCAAAGCGCACGGTGTCCTGGATCAGCGCGTGGGTGCCGATCACCAGCTGCGCCTGGCCCGATTCCACGCGCGCCACGGCCTCGCGCTTGTCGCGTGCCTTCTGGCTGCCGGCCAGCCACGCCACCGGCACGCCCAGCGGCTCCAGCCATGCGGACAGCTTGCGGTAGTGCTGCTCGGCCAGGATTTCGGTGGGCGCCATCAAAGCGGCCTGGTAGCCGGCATCGATCGCCTGGCAGGCCGCCAGCGCGGCGACGATGGTCTTGCCGCTGCCCACGTCGCCCTGCAGCAGCCGGTGCATCGGGTGCGGGCGCGTCATGTCGGCGGCGATTTCTTCCACCACGCGCTGCTGCGCCCCGGTCAGCCGGAACGGCAACGCGGCCAGGAAGCGCGTCAGCAGGCCGCCCTCGCGGCGCGGCATGGTCGGCGCGGTCTTTTCGCGCCGCGCCGCGTGCGCGCGCCGCAGCGAGATCTGCTGCGCCAGCAGTTCGTCGAACTTGATGCGCTGCCAGGCCGGGTGCGAGCGGTCGGCCAGCGCGGCCTCACTCTCCTGCGGCGGAGGCGCGTGCAGCAGCCGCAGGCAGTCGGCCAGCGGGCGCAGGTGCAGGCGTGCCAGCGGCCCCTCCAGCACCGCCCGCGGCAGCGTCTCGGGCATGGGCGTGCGCGACAGCGTGCCGCCGATAGCCTTGCGCAGATAGGCCTGCGGGATGCCGGCGGTGGACGGATACACCGGCGTCAGGCGGTCGGGCAGCGCTTCGCCGGGCACCACCGGACGCACCGTCGGGTGGACCATCTCGGCGCCGAAGAAGCCGCCGCGCACCTCGCCGCGCACGCGCAGGCGCACGCCTTCGGCCATCTGCTTGGTCTGGTTGCCGTAGAAGTTCAGGAAGCGCAGCGTCAGCTCGCCGCTGTCGTCGGCGATCTTGACCACCAGCTGGCGGCGCGGCCGGAACGTGACTTCGTTGGAGATGACCTCGCCTTCCACCTGCGCCGGCAGCCCGAGCCCGGCGCGGTGGATCGCCTCGGCGATCGGCGCCAGCGTGGTCTCGTCCTCATAGCGCATCGGCAGGTGCAGCACCAGGTCGACGGGACGGCGCAGGCCGAGCTTGGCCAGGCGCGCGGCCGCGGAAGACGTGCCGGAGGCGGCGGCCTTGCCCCTGGCTTCGCCGGCCTTGCCGCGCGCGGGCGCCGCCGTTTCCTTGGCGGCGTCGGCGGGGTCGTGGATCGGTTCAGCGGCGGTTCCGGGCATCGGCGAAAAAGTTGGCAGCGGTCGCTCTCGTGCTGCGGGGTTGGCTGGCGCGGCGCCGGCGAATAGCCGGCATCACGCCTGGCCCGGCGGCAAGCGCGCCCGTGGCCTTACAATATCGGATTCGCCGATTGTACCCATGCCGGCTGCCACCACGGGCAGCGGAGTGCCGTTTTGTGCCCCGCTCCGGCCTGCATGGGATCGCGCAGCCCGCCGCTCCCACGATGTTGACGCTTTCCGATTTCGATTTCCCGCTGCCGCCAGAACTGATTGCCCAGAGTGCGCTGCCCGACCGCAGCGCGAGCCGGCTGCTGGTGGTCGAACGGCTGGCCCCGGCCGACACCGCCGACGCGGTGCGCATGGTCGACCGCGCCTTCAGCGACATCGTCGACTACCTGCGTCCCGACGACTTGCTGGTCTTCAACGACACCCGCGTGATCAAGGCGCGCTTCTTCGGCCACAAGCCCAGCGGCGGCAAGATCGAGGTGCTGGTCGAGCGCGTGGTCGACAGCCACACCGTGCTGGCCCAGGTGCGCGCCTCCAAGACCCCGACCGAGGGCAGCATACTGCACCTGGCTGACGGCGCCTTCGCCGTCACCGTGGGCCCGCGTGTGGACCAGTTCTTCACGCTGGGCTTCCCCGAACCGGCGCTGGACCTGATCGAGCGCTACGGCCGCCTGCCGCTGCCGCCATATATCAGGCACGACCCGGACGCCTACGACGAGACCCGCTACCAGACCGTCTACGCGCGCAGCCCGGGCGCGGTGGCCGCACCCACCGCGGGCCTGCATTTCGACGATGCGCTGTTCGCGCGGCTCGATGCCGCCCGCGTGCGGCGCGCCTTCCTGACGCTGCACGTGGGCGCCGGCACCTTCCAGCCGGTGCGCACCGAGAACCTGGCCGAGCACAAGATGCACTCGGAGTGGTACGCCGTCTCCGCAGACCTGGCCCAGGCCGTGCGCGACACCCGCGCACGCGGCGGCCGCGTGATCGCGGTCGGCACCACCTCGCTGCGCGCGCTGGAATCGGCCGCGCAGGCCGACGGCACGCTCGCCGCCGGCAGCGGCGACACCGATATCTTCATCACCCCCGGCTACCGCTTCCGCCTGGTCGATGCCCTGATCACCAACTTCCACCTGCCCAAGTCGACGCTGCTGATGCTGGTGTCGGCACTGGCCGGCGTGGAAGCCATCCGCGCCGCCTACCGCCATGCGGTCGAGCAGCGCTACCGTTTCTTCAGCTACGGCGACGCCATGCTGCTGACCCGCCAGCCCGGCGCCTGAATCCAGAATCACAAGCCATGCTCAACTTCGAACTCATCACCACCGACGGCAACGCCCGCCGCGGCCGCGTCACGCTGAACCACGGCGTGGTCGAGACGCCGATCTTCATGCCGGTCGGCACCTACGGCTCGGTCAAGGCGATGTCGCCGCTGGAACTGAACGAGATTGGCGCGCACATCATCCTGGGCAATACCTTCCACCTGTGGCTGCGCCCCGGGTTGGACGTGGTCAACGCCCACGAGGGCCTGCACAAGTTTATCGGCTGGGACAAGCCGATCCTGACCGATTCCGGTGGCTTCCAGGTGTTTTCGCTCGGCGATCTGCGCAAGATCACTGAAGATGGCGTCACGTTCGCATCTCCGGTCAATGGCGACAAGCTTTTCCTGTCGCCCGAGATCTCGATGCAGATCCAGCGCACGCTGAACTCCGACATCGTGATGCAGTTCGATGAGTGCACGCCGTACGAGATCGACGGCCGCGCCGCCACGCACGAGGAAGCGGCCAAGTCGATGCGCATGAGCCTGCGCTGGGCCAAGCGCTCGCGCGACGAGTTCGAGCGCCTGGCCAACCCCAACGCGCTGTTCGGCATCGTCCAGGGAGGCATGTACGAAGACCTGCGCGACGAATCGCTGGCCGGCCTGTCCGAGCTGGACTTCCACGGCTTTGCCATCGGCGGGCTGTCGGTGGGCGAGCCCAAGGAAGACATGATGCGCGTGCTCGAGCACGTCGCGCCGCGCCTCCCGGCCCACAAGCCGCACTACCTGATGGGCGTGGGCACGCCCGAAGACCTGGTCGCCGGCGTCGCCGCCGGGGTGGACATGTTCGACTGCGTGATGCCCACCCGCAACGCACGCAACGGCTGGCTCTTCACCCGCTTCGGCGACGTCAAGATCAAGAACGCGGCGCACCGCAACGATCCGCGCCCGCTCGATGAAAGCTGCGCCTGCTACACCTGCCGCAACTTCTCGCGCGCCTACCTGCACCACCTGCACCGCGTAGGCGAGATCCTGGGCGCGCGCCTCAATACCATCCACAACCTGCACTACTACCTGCAACTGATGCGCGAGATGCGCGAAGCCATCGAGCACCACCGCTTTGCCGACTTCCGGCGCCAGTTCGCCGCTGACCGCGCCCGCGGCACGCAGTGACAATGCCCGCTGGCGCGAACTTTTGCGCTGCCGGCGGTCGAATAGCCGGGTCATCCGGGGGCGAGCCGCGATCCGGAGCGCCCGGCCTTGCCGCCCCCTGCCGCAAGTTGTCCCGGGCGCACCCGAACAAACCCGTATTCCGCCCTAGAATGCCAAGGGTGGGCGGAATGCGAATGGTAGAATGATCGATTATTTGACTAATTTTGTGACGGAGAATCAACGTGCTGATTTCTAACGCATTTGCCCAGACCACCGGTACCGGCGGCGCGGCTGGCGGCCTGATGAGCTTCCTGCCCATCATCCTGATGTTTGGCGTGCTGTGGTTCATCATGATCCGCCCGCAGATGAAGCGTCAGAAGGAAGCCAAGGCAATGCTCGAAGCGCTGGCCAAGAACGACGAAGTCGTGACCGCCGGCGGCATCCTGGGCAAGGTGACCAAGGTCACCGACCAGTACGTCAGCCTGGAAATCGCCGAAGGCACGGAAATCACCGTGCAGAAGAACGCCGTGACGACGGTGCTGCCGAAGGGCTCGCTGAAGGCGCTCTGATCCACCGATCGCGCGCGCGACTCCCGCCTTTGTCTTTTCCGGCATGCCCGTTCGCGCATGCCCCGGCAGCCGCCTGATCCAGCCCGACGAAGCCCCCGTGGCTTCGATCCGTGGTTGCCAGGCGGCTGTTTGCCAAACCGGTTCGGCCCCGCCGACGTGGTGCGCCACGCCAGCGCCGGCCCCGCCAACCGCTGAATGACTGGCCAGAGATGAATCGTTATCCGCTTTGGAAATACCTCGTGATCCTGGTGGCCCTGGCCATCGGCATCATCTATACCTTGCCGAATTTCTTCGGCGAGGCGCCTGCGGTGCAGGTGTCCTCGGGCAAGGCCACGGTCAAGGTCGACCTGTCGATGCAGAAGCAGGTCGAAGAGATCCTGGCACAGAACCAGCTGCAGCCTGACGGCGTCTTTTTTGATATTTCCGGCCAGTCCGGCTCGGTCAAGGCGCGCTTCCGCACCACCGACGAGCAGCTCAAGGCCAAGGACATCCTGTCGCGCACGCTCAACCCCGACGCGGCCGACCCCACCTATGTGGTCGCGCTGAACCTGCTGTCGGGCTCGCCGCGCTGGCTGACCGCCATGCACGCGCTGCCGATGTACCTGGGCCTGGACTTGCGCGGCGGCGTGCACTTCCTGCTGCAGGTCGACATGAAGGGCGCGGTCGACAAGAAGCTCGACAGCCTGGGCGGCGACGCGCGCACCCTGCTGCGCGACAAGAGCATCCGCCACGGCGGCATCGACCGCGATGGCGAGCGCCTGACGGTGCGCTTCAACAACGCCGACGACGCCAACCGCGCGCGTCCGCTGCTGGCCGACAACCTGCGCGAAGTCGCCTTCGCCATGGACGGCAACAATATCGTCGGCACCTTCACCGAAGCCGCCCGCAAGGCCGTGCAGGATGCCGCGGTCAAGCAGAACATCACCACGCTGCACAACCGCGTCAACGAGCTTGGCGTGGCCGAGCCGGTGATCCAGCAGCAAGGCGCCGACCGCATCGTGGTGCAGCTGCCCGGCGTGCAGGACACCGCCAAGGCCAAGGACATCATCGGCCGCACCGCCACGCTCGAAGCCCGCCTGGTCGACAACGACGCACCGCGCAGCCCGCGCCCGGGCGACCCGATCCCGTTCGGCAGCGAGCTCTTCACGCAAGGCAACGGCGCCCCGGTGGTGCTGAAGAAGCAGGTCATCTTCACCGGCGACCGCATTGAAAGCGCCTCGGCCGGCTTCGACCAGAACCAGCAGCCTTCGGTCAACATCAAGCTCGACGCCCAGGGCGGACGCGTGCTGCGCGACGTCTCGCGCGAGAACCTGAAGAAGCCGATGGCGATCGTGCTGTTCGAAAAGGGCAAGGGCGAAGTGCTGACGGTGGCGACGATCCAGTCCGAACTGGGCTCCAGCTTCCAGATCACCGGCTCCTACTCCACCGAAGCCGCCAACGACCTGGCGCTGCTGCTGCGCGCCGGCTCGCTGGCCGCGCCGATGGAGATCATCGAAGAGCGCACCATCGGCCCGTCGCTGGGCGCGGACAACATCCAGAAGGGTTTTGACTCGGTCGCCTACGGCTTTGCCGCCATCGGCGTGTTCATGATCCTGTACTACATGCTGTTCGGCGTGTTCTCGGTGGTGGCGCTGGGCGTGAACCTGCTGCTGCTGATCGCGGTGCTGTCGATGCTGCAGGCCACGCTGACGCTGCCGGGCATTGCCGCCATCGCGCTGGTGCTGGGCATGGCCATCGACGCCAACGTGCTGATCAACGAGCGCATCCGCGAGGAACTGCGCGCGGGCGCGTCGCCGCAGATGGCGATCGCGGTCGGCTTCGACCGCGCCTGGGCCACCATCCTGGACTCCAACGTGACCACGCTGATCGCCGGCCTGGCACTGCTGGCCTTTGGTTCGGGCCCGGTGCGCGGCTTTGCCGTGGTGCACTGCCTGGGCATCCTGACCTCGATGTTCTCGGCGGTGTTCTTCAACCGCGGCCTGGTCAACCTCTGGTACGGCCGCAAGAAGAAGCTGCAGAGCGTGGCCATCGGCCAGATCTGGAAGCCGGGCAACACCACCGACACGCCGGTCGCCAAGTAAGGCGAGCAGCAACAACTAGCAGTACAGAACAGGATTCAACATGGAATTCTTCCGCATCCGGCGCGACATTCCGTTCATGAAGCACGCGTTGGTCTTCAACGTGATTTCCTTCCTGACGTTTGCCGCAGCCGTGTTCTTCCTCTGGCACAAGGGCCTGCACCTGTCGATCGAATTCACCGGCGGCACGGTGATGGAAGTCAGCTACCAGCAGACCGCCGACCTGGAAAAGATCCGCGGCCAGGTGGGCAAGCTGGGCTATACCGACGTGCAGGTGCAGAATTTCGGCACCTCGCGCGACGTGATGATCCGCCTGCCGCTGCAGAAGGGCCCGGACGGCAAGCCCGTCACCTCGGCCCAGCAGAGCGAGCAGGTGATGACCTCGCTGCAGGCGGCCTCGCCTGACGTGAAGCTGCAACGGGTGGAGTTTGTCGGCCCGCAGGTGGGCAAGGAGCTGGCCACCGACGGCCTGCTCGCGCTGCTGTGCGTGGTGGCCGGCATCGTGATCTACCTGTCGTTCCGCTTCGAGTGGAAGTTCGCGGTGGCGGGCATCATCGCCAACCTGCACGACGTGGTCATCATCCTGGGCTTCTTCGCCTACTTCCAGTGGGAATTCTCGCTGTCGGTGCTGGCGGCGATCCTGGCGGTGCTGGGCTACTCGGTCAACGAATCGGTGGTGATCTTCGACCGGATCCGCGAGAACTTCCGCAAGTTCCGCAAGATGAGCACCCACGAGATCATCGACAACGCGATCACCAGCACCATCTCGCGCACCATCATCACCCACGGCTCGACCCAGATGATGGTGCTGTCGATGTTCTTCTTCGGCGGCCCCACGCTGCACTACTTTGCCCTGGCACTGACGGTCGGCATCTTGTTCGGCATCTACTCGTCGGTGTTCGTGGCCGCGGCGCTGGCGATGTGGCTGGGCGTCAAGCGCGAGGACCTGGTCAAGGGCGAGAAGAAGTCCGACTCGACCGACCGCAACGACCCCAACTACGGCGCGCAGGCCTGACGGCTTGCCGCCCACGAAAACAAAGGCGCCCCGGGCGCCTTTGTTTTTTTCCGCGGTCGGCCGGTGTTATGCCTGGCCTGACCAGCGTGAGCGCGCTCCCGCGGGCGGGGCCGGCATCAGCGGCTCGCGGTCCTGTCCCGGCTCGGGCTCGGGGATGGGGCGGCCGGAATCGCGCCATTCCACGGCGGCGGCAAAACCGTAGCGCTCGGCACACTCCTTGAACCAGATCCCCTCGGGCGAATGTCGCGTGATGCCGCGGCGCGGGCCCGCGCCGGCGTTGCGTCGCCGGCGGGCTTTGCCGGGGGCGGGACATCGCCGGTGGCCGCGCGCACGTATTGCTGCAACTGGAGCAGGGACTCGCCCAGCACCGCGGCGTAAAGGACTTCGATGTTCTCGAAATACAGATAGAGGGTCGCCGGGGCGATGCCGGCCGCCAACGCGATCCGCCTGGCGGACGCTGCCTCGAGTCCCGCGGAAACCAGGATGGTTCGCGCCGCCTCGACAATCGCTGCGCGCTGCGTATCGACGTTCTGCGCGGAGCGCGCGGGCCGCCCCCTGCGCCTGGCGGCTACGGCAGCGGCCGCACCGATCGTCTTGCTTGCCATGTCAGCCTGCACCTCACCGGCTACAGCCCGGCTCCATGTCAACGTTGCTCGGCAAAGCGCTCGATCCACGCCGCCAGCCGGTCGGCCGCGAAGAACTCGGTACGCTGGCCGGCACGGCACAGGATGGCGTCGCCATCGCGCGCAAACTGCAGCGCACCGCCGGCCTCGTCCAGCCACAGCAGGCTGGCCAGCCACGCCGCATGCGCGGCAGACACCGGCGCGCCCACCGGCTGCACCAGGTACTCGGCCAACGTGGCCGGCGCGGTCCAGACCACGGTATCGCCATCGCGGCGCACCACCTCGCTGCCCAGCGCGTCGGCGATTACCGCGACGGCATCGGCCGCCCCCTTGCCCGCGTTGGCGCTGCGCAGGCCCGCCAGGCGCGTGCCGACGGCATGGCCGAAGCTGCCGCTGCGCTCGGCCTCGGCCCGCACCAGGTCGGCGTAGTCCATGCGCTGCCAGTCCGGCTCGACGCTGCCCGCGCCGGCCAGGTCGACCGCCGCGAGGTAGGTCTCCACCGGCTGGAAACGGCCCGGCCCGATCAGGCTGGCGCACAGCGCATGCACCATGCCGATGCGCGAGGCCACGGTCTGGGTCTGCAGCACGGACAGCTTCTCGCGCAGCAGCTGGTCGCGTTCCTTGCGCAGGCCGGCCAGTTCCAGCGCCTGCTTCAGCTCCATGCGCAGCGCGGTGATGTCCCACGGCTTCTTGATGTAGCGGTGGATCTGCCCCTGGTTGACCGCCTCGACGGTCTGGTCGAGCTCCGAATACGCGGTGGTCAGGATGCGCACGATATGCGGGTAGCGCTCGCGCGCGTAGCGCAGCAGTTCGTTGCCATACTCGCCCGGCATGCGCTGGTCCGACACCAGCACCGCGAGGCTGTCTGCGTGGGCGTCGAGCAAGGCCTTGCCCTCTTCAACGGAGCCGCCGGTGGCCACCGGTGCCAGCGCCCCGATGGCACGCTGGAAATACTTGACTGCAGTCGCTTCGTCATCGACGAACAGAATCGCCGGGGGTGGTGCCTGCGTGGCATTCGGTTCGGTCATCGGTCACTCCTATGCTTTCGACTCTTGAAACTTGGAAAGTCCAGCGTCACCGTCGTGCCGGCACCGGATGCGGATTCGATCCGGATGCCGCCGCCAAACGACTGCATGACGCGGTTGCAGAAAATCATGCCCAGGCCGCTGCCGCCGGCACTGGCGTGGGTGGTGACCGGGTCGACCAGCAACCGCTCCATCACTTCCGGCGCAATCCCCGGCCCGTTGTCGCAGATGCGGATTTCCGGGCGCGGCTGCGCCACCACCACAAAGCGCAACGCCGGCGTGCCGACACTGCCCAGCGCCCGCAGCGCGTTGCTCATCACCGAGGAGAGCACCAGCGCCACGCAGTTGGGCAGCGTCTGCACCGGGAAATCGCCGTGCATCTCCACCTGCACCCAGCTGCGCTGGTCGCCTGCGAACGGGTAGCTGTCCAGCAGCGAAGTGACCAGCGAGCCGGCGCTGACCTCGGCGCCGGCATCGGGCCGCGCCGGCGTGCTGCCGGCACTGTTGCGCACCGACTGCAGGAACGACGACAGCACCGCCAGGCAATACTGGGCGTTGTCGTACATGGCGCTGGCCGCCTGGCCGATCTCGGCCTGGCGCTGCGCACTGTACTCGCCGGCGACACGTCCGCGGATGCCGTGGGCAAAGTTGGCGATGGCAGCCAGCGGGGTATTCAGCTCATGCGCCAGGAAGGCCAGGGTCTCGTCGATCGCCATCAGCCGGTGCTGGCGCAGGGTGCGCTCGCGGTGGCGCTCGGCGGCGCCTGCCAGCACCTCGCGCAGGTCGGCCACGCTCAGCGGCTTTTCCAGGATGCGGAAGACTTCGCCGCTGTTGACCGTTTCCAGCAGCACATCCTTGTCGGCATAGGCGGTGACCAGGATGCGCACGATCTGCGGGTATTCCTGCGCCACCTGGCGCAGCAGCTGGCCGCCGTCGCGCCCGGGCATGCGGAAGTCGGTCACCAGCACCGCCACGCGGGCGGGGTCCGCGCGCAGCACCGCCAGGGCCTCGTCGGCGCTGTCTGCCACCAGCACCTCATAGTCGCTGCCGGCGGCCCGGGCGAAATACTTGCGCGCCATCTCCTCGTCGTCGACATAGAGGACGGCAAGCCGTGCCTGCTTCGCTTCGCTCATGGCTGGTTACTCCGCACGCGGCAGGTCGAAGCTGAACGCGGTCCACTGGCCCAGTTCGCTCTCGGCATACAGCTGCCCGCCGTGGCGTTCCACCACCGCGTAGCTGATCGACAGGCCCAGGCCAAGCCCCTGCCCCACCTCGCGCGTGGTGAAGAACGGCTCGAACACGCGCGCCAGGTTTTCCTGGGGGATGCCAGGGCCGTTGTCGCGCACCATGACGTGCAGGCGGTGGTTGTCCCAGCGGGCCGTGGTATGGATCGCGGGCGCGACCGTGCCCGCCTTGCGCATGGCCAGCGCGGCATTCGAGAACAGGTTGATCAGCACGCCGATGATGGCCGCCTCGTCGCCCAGCACCAGGGTGTCGGCAGGCAGTTCGCGGCTGAGGCTGACGCCGCGCAGCTCATGCGCGGTCAGGCGGATCGACGAATCGAGCGCCTTCTCGAACAGGAACGGCGTGCCTTCCACCTCGGCGCCCGGCTTGCGGTAGGCAAAGGTCTTGAGGTCGGAGACGATATGCTGGATGCGCTGCATCCCCTGCTTGGCGTCGACCAGGCATTCTTCCAGCGAAGGGTTCTCCTTGGCCTGCGGCTCTTCCATCGCCACTTCGATCGCCATCAGGCAGAAGTTGACCGGGTTGTTCACCTCGTGCAGCAGCCCGGCCGCCAGCGTACCGATGGCGGCCATCTTCTCCTGCTGCAGCATCTGGCCCTTGATGTCGGCCAGCCGGCGGTTGATCACCTCGAGCTCGGTATTCTTCTCGGCGACCTCGTCCTTCAGACGGAACAACATGAAGCGCGCCCGCTCGTTGAAGAAGGTATAGACCCCGCTGGCCGCCGCGGCGAACAGCAGGAACAGTGAATTGGCGATAAAAGCGCCCACCGGCTCGATGCCGCCGGGGTGGAACAGGCATGCCAGGACGTACAGCAGGTACGAGAGTACGCCGAACACAAGGTTCTGCCACAAGCCGAACGGCAGCGCGATGCCCGACGCGAAGATCGCGAGGTTAAGCCCGACGTAGTATGGCGACTGCGCCCCTTCAGTCTGCCAGATCATCCACGCAATCATGATCTGCGGCAGCAGCAGCCACGTCAGCGTCAGCCATGGCGCGAAGCGGCGCCCCGCAGCGCTGTACAGCACCACCACCACGCCCGCGATCAACAACGACACCAACACGCGCGCCACCCCGAAGGCAAGCTGCTGCTGCGGATACTGGCCGTAATCGAGCCCGACGCCGAGCAGAACCAGCGCGATCGCGGTATAGGCGCCGCCACGGCTGAATGCCAGGCGAAAGTCAGCCAGCTCGGACTGGTAGCCGGCGTAGAGTTGGTTGGTGCTCATGGCGTGCCCCGCAAGGACTGCTTCAGTCAATGGTGGCTTCCGCAAATACGTTGACGCCGGTGGCATCGCCGTAAATGCGGTGCGAGTGCGAATTTTCAGGCAGTAGCTGCGCCATGCCCGCGTCGTCGCGGTAGATCAGGTACCACTCCAGCAGGTGTTCCATGCCGAATTTCTCAGGATTGTCGGCGTGGACGTTGGTTACCAGAATCTGTCCTCCGTGTCGCGAGCGGGAGGCGAAATACGAGAGTAGCCGCGTACACACCTTGTCGGACAGGTAGTCGAACAGGCCCGCACAATAGACCGCGTCGAACTCCCTTGCACTGGTATCGTCCGGCGAGATACGCCGCTTGAGCAGTTCATGCACGGACTGGTGCACCATCTCGATGGCAACCTTGCTCCCGGCGCTGGTGGCCGAGCGTTCGATCGAGCTACGCGTGAACTCCAGCGTCTCTTCGCTGAAGTCGACCAACTGGAACGACAGCAGTTCGGGGTTGGGGTATTCGCGCACGAAGCGCTGGATCTCGAAGGCAGGGCCGCAGCCCACGTTGAGCACGCGGAACGGCCGGCCAGCGGCGCGCGCGCGATCGGCCTGGCGCGTCAGGAAATCGATCAGCAGTTCGATGCGGTTGCGGTGCGCGGTCGCCACGGCCGCCTTGAGGAAGGCGGTGTTGACGATCTGGAAATAGGTGGTGGGACCCTGCTGCGGGTCGTTCAGGATCTGGTTCACCATCTCGTAGTCGCCGGCATAGCCGAGCGGCTTGGTGAAGGTGCGGTATACGAACGGCGCCCGCAGCAAGAGCGGGTGCAGCGCCGACTGCGCGTAAGTGCGGTGCACCGGCGCGATCTCCGGATCCACGCGCTGGGCCTCGCCCTCAAGCCAATCCAGGTAGGTCTTTGTCTTGACCATGATGGGCGTGGCCAGCTCGTAGAAGACGTCTTCGCGGAGCTTGCCTTCAATCTTGGGCAGCGATTCGGTCATGTCGACCTGCTCGACCCAGCGCGACACTTCGGACAGGAACGCGCGCATCTCGTTGACCACGATCTGGTAGTCGCGCCGGATATTGAAGCGCGTGTCCCAGTCCTGCACAAAAAGCTCGGCTTCGCGCGCGACTGACTTGGGCTCGTTGGTCAGGTCCGTCAGTTCGCGCCATTCGTCGATCAGCGTCAGCGACACCACGGCGGTCAGGCCGGTATTCACCAGGCTCATCACCACGGCCTTGCCGAGGTAGGCGTTCTTGGCCCCCATGCGGACGCTGAGTTCGCTCAGCACCTCGCTGACCTGCACGATCGAATACGGATTGTAGATTTCCATCACCAGAGACTTTCTCTGGAGATTGACAATCGTGCCCCGCACCTGCTCGCCCTGCGAGTTGCGGAAACTAACTACCGGATCGATTTGCGTTTTGGAATACACGGTATTGCGCCAGGGAAAACCGAGAAACGCTGCGGGCCATACAGCCAGGGCAGAACGGCCGGGTACAGCATGAGGGGCGAGGAGGTCGCGGGGGCGGCTACCGGTATCGGGACATGCAGCGAATGCTCATAGTGATGCGCTTTAGCCGGTTGCGGGCATGGCTGCCCCCGCCTTGGCAGGAGTAGCAATGCCCCGATCAAGGAGGAATTGCCGCGGGCCATTGTACTGTGCCCGTCGGGGGTCGTACAACCAAGTGCCCTGGCAGGCCCCTGAATGATGCCGGACAATAAAAAAGGCCGGCATGGCCGGCCTTGACTGCCTGGAAGCCCGCCGCAGCGGGCTGGCACGCTCAGTCCGCGCGCACGCCTTCCACCTGGATGGCAAGCTTGACCTCGGGCTTGAAGCCCATTTTCACGCCATAGTCCAGGCCGAAGTCGGCACGGTTGAAATGGCCCACGGCATCGGCGCCGCAGGCTTCGCGCTTGAGCATCGGGTGCTGGATGCACTTGAAATCGCGGATTTCCAGCTTGACCGGCTTGGACACGCCGCGCAGCGTCAGCATGCCGTCAACCTCGGTCGGCACGTCACCCTTGAACTTGGAGAACTTGCCCTTGTAGACGGCCTCGGGGAAGGCTTCCACGTCGAACATGTCCGGGCCCTTGGCGTGCTGGTTCAGCTTGGCATTGCCGAAATCGATCGAAGCCGGGTCGATCTTGACCTCGACCGAGCCCGCCTTGGCGGCACGGTCCAGCGTGACCACGCCGCTGGACTTGTCGAACTTGCCGCGCCAGGTCGACAGGCCGCCCAGGTGGTCGGCCTCGAAGCTCGGGTAGGTGTGGGTCGGATCGAGGTTGTAGGTCACGGTATTGGCCGAAGCCACGCCGAAGGCGGCGGTTGCGGAAATGGCCGCGACGGCGGCAACGAGGGAACGCAGTTTCATGGAATCTCCCGACAAATCAGGTTGGGGCGGAACGTTCTCACGAACGCCGATTGGGTACGTCAGCGGAATGCCGGCCTTGCTTGTTACTTCTTGGCCAGCACGATACGGAATTTGATCTGCACGTCGTCGGCCACCACGGAAGTGTCCTTCCACTCGCCGTCGCCGATATTGAAGACCGTGCGCTTGATCGGCAGCGCGCCCTCGAACACCTGCACGGCGCCTTCCTGGCGGTAGGTGGCGGGCACCACCACGTCAACGGTCTTGCCCTTGATGGTCAGCTTGCCGGCCACGTCGTACTTGCCCGGCGTGCCGTTCTTGATGCTGGTGGACTGGAACACGGCCTTGGGGTACTTGGCGGCGTCGAACCAGTCCTTGCCCTTCACTTCCTTGGTGGTCTCGGCGTCGCCGATCTCGAAGCTGGACACATCGATCTCGACCTTGGCCGACGAGGTCGCCAGCTTGGCCGGGTCGAAGCTGACCGCGGCATCGAACTTCCTGAACTTGCCTTCCATCGGCACGCCGATCTGGCGCGCGACCGCGGTCACCGAGCTCTTGGCGGCGTCAACCTGCGCCCAGGCCAGGTTGGCTGCGATGCCGGAGGCGGCCAGGACGGCGGCGATGACGAGCGAGCCGCGGCGGGAATTGCGTTTCATCTCAAAAAACTCCTGTCAGGGTCGGCGCAGCGCGCCGCGGTACGGAAAAAGTTGGCCGGGGCGGCGCCTCAGCGCAGGAACGGCAGCATCCGGCCCAGCGTGCCGTCGCGGTCGACGAACTGGTGCTTGACCGCCGCCGCCGCATGGACAACGACCACCGCCGCCATCAGGTAGTTCAGCCAGATATGGACAAACTTGAGTATTTCTTTCAGTTCGTCGTTCTTCTCCAGCAGCGCCGGCATCTTCCACAGGCCCAGGTAGACCACCGGCACGCCCGCGGCCGAGCTGTACAGGTAGCCGCTGATAGGAACGATCACGATCAGCAGGTACAGCAGGTGATGGGCGCCGGCCGCGGCTTTGGCCTGCCAGGCCGGCGTGCCGGGCGCCACCGGCGGTGCCGCATGGGTTGCACGCCACAGCACGCGCAGCACGGCAACCGCGAAGATCGTCACGCCCAGCCACTTGTGCCAGGAGTAGAGCTTGAGCTTGGTCGGCGTCAGCCCCGGAATGCCGGTCATGTACAGGCCGAGCCCGAACGCGGCGAAGATCGCCAGCGCAATGACCCAGTGCAAGGCGATCGCGGTGGCACCGTAGCCGGTGGGGGCGTTGGCGGTAGAACGCATCGGATTCCTCTCGCCCCGCGCAGGAGCGTTTCACAATTTTGGGGAAGGCACCGGCGGGGGCTGGCCCGCCCGTGCGCTTACGATTCTCGCATTATTGCGGCGGGCTGTGCGCCGATGAAGGACAGTCCTTCATTAAGTTATTCAAATGCTTTGAAGTGACATTCTGTCGCAAGCGGCACAAAGCCGCAGTGACCTGCCCGCCGCGCTGCGCCAGAAAAGCAAAAAGCCATCCTCGCGGATGGCTTTTGCAGCACGTCGCCCCGGTTCAGGGGCGAAATGTGGCGTCAGATGCGCTCGGCCAGCACCACGGCCTTGCCGATGTAGCTGGCGGGCGTCATGTCCAGCAGCAGCTTCTTGGCGTCGTCGGGGATCGCCAGGCCGTTGATGAAGGTCTGCAGCGCCTCGCGCGAGATGCCCTTGCCGCGGGTCAGCTCCTTGAGCTGCTCGTACGGGTTGGGCACGCCGAAGCGGCGCATCACGGTCTGCACCGGCTCGGCCAGCACCTCCCAGCAGTTGTCCAGGTCTTCGTCCAGGCGCTCGGGGTTGGTTTCCAGCTTGCCCAGGCCACGCAGGCAAGCCTCATAGGCCAGCAGGCTGTAGCCGAAGGCCACGCCGATATTGCGCAGCACGGTCGAATCGGTCAGGTCGCGCTGCCAGCGCGACAGCGGCAGCTTCTCGGACAAGTGGCGCAGCACGGCGTTGGCCAGGCCCAGGTTGCCTTCGGAGTTCTCGAAGTCGATCGGGTTGACCTTGTGCGGCATGGTCGACGAGCCGATTTCGCCGGCCTTGGTCTTCTGCTTGAAGTAGCCCAGCGAGATATAGCCCCAGACGTCGCGGTTCAGGTCGAGCAGGATGGTGTTGGCGCGGGCGATCGCGTCGAACAGCTCGGCCATGTAGTCGTGCGGCTCGATCTGGATGGTGTACGGGTTGAAGACCAGGCCCAGGCGGGTCTCGATCACCTGCTTCGAGAAGGCTTCCCAGTCGAAGCTCGGGTAGGCCGACAGGTGCGCGTTGTAGTTACCCACCGCGCCGTTCATCTTGCCCAGCAGCTCGACCTGCTCGATACGCTGGATCGCGCGCGCCAGGCGCGCGGCCACGTTGGCCATTTCCTTGCCCAGCGTGGTCGGGCTGGCCGGCTGGCCGTGGGTGCGCGACAGCATCGGCTGCGCGGCATTGAGCTTGGCCAGCTCGACCAGGCGGGCGTGCACGCGCTTGAGCGCCGGCACCACCACGCCTTCGCGGGCGCCCTTGAGCATCATGCCGTGCGAGGTGTTGTTGATGTCTTCCGAGGTGCAGGCGAAGTGGATGAACTCGCTGGCGGCTTCCAGCTCGGCGTTGCCCTTGACCTGTTCCTTGAGCCAGTACTCGACCGCCTTGACGTCATGGTTGGTGACGGCTTCGATTTCCTTGATGCGGGCGGCGTCGGCCTCGCTGAACTTGTCCACCAGCGCCAGCAGCGCGGCCTCGGAGGCGGCCGAGAACTTGGGCATGTCGGGCAGGCCGGCCTGCGCCAGCGCGATCAGCCAGTGCACCTCGACCTTGACGCGGTTGCGCATGAACGCGGCCTCGGACAGCCATTCGCGCAGCGCATCGGCCTTGGCGGCGTAACGGCCATCGATCGGGGACAGGGCGGTGAGCGGCGAAAGCGAAGAGGAGGTCATGCTGGAAACCGGGAAAAGGGAGGCAATGGAAGAAGGCGACGAACAAGAAGCGCCGCGGGGGCTGGCGCTGTCAGCGTTGGCGGCGGGAGGGACCGGAAAAGCGACCTTATGCGGCCGGATGCGTCCAAAACGCCGCGCCGGCAGGCCCGCCGGCGCTGCGCAACGCGGGATTTTACCACCCCTGCCCCGGCTCCGGGCAGCGGTAAAGCGCCGCCGCGGGGCATCGGTGCGCAAGCCCGCATTCGCCATGCACCACGGGTATACTCGCGCACGCCGTTCCAGTAGCCTGTTATGAAGTGCATCGGGCAAGCCGCGCGCCCCACCGCCGCTGCCACAGAGCGACGATGCACTTCATAACAAGCTCAAGGGGAGAATATGAAGCTGTATGCATCCCGGACCAGTCCCTACGCGCGCAAGGTGCGCGTGGTGATGGCGGAGAAAAAGATCGAGTGCCAGCTCATCGAAGAGGATGTCTGGTCGCCCGAGACCAGGATCGGCCAGTTCAACCCGCTCGGCAAAGTGCCTTGCCTGGTCATGGAAGACGGCGGCGCAATCTTCGATTCGCGCGTGATCGTCGAATATGTCGACACCTTGACGCCGGTCAGCCGGTTGATCCCGCAGGGCGGGCGCGAGCGCCTGGAAGTCCGCTGCTGGGAGGCGCTGGCCGACGGCCTGCTCGACGCAGCGCTGCTGGTGCGCCTGGAGGCCACCCAGCGCGAGCCGCATGAGCGCAGCGAACGCTGGGTGCAGCGCCAGCGCGGCAAGATCGATGCGGCGCTGGTGGCCATGGCGCACGGTCTGGCCGACCGCCCCTTCTGCACCGGCACGCACTATTCGCTGGCCGACGTGGCGGTGGGCTGCGCGCTGTCCTACCTGGATTTCCGCTTCCCCGAGATCGCCTGGCGCGAGCGCCATCCCAACCTGGCGGCGCTGGAGGAAAAGCTGTCCAAGCGCCAGTCGTTTATCGATACGGAACCGCCGCGCGGCTGATCCACAGCGGCCGACAAGAAAACACCCGCCTCGAGCGGGTGTTTTTTCGTGCAGCGGCAGCGCTTACTGGATGATGCCGCCGCCCAGGCAGATGTCACCGTCATACAGCACCGCCGACTGCCCGGGCGTGACCGCCCATTGCGCCTCGGCAAACCGGAGCGTCAGCGCGTCGCCGTCCACCGCCTGCACCGTGCAGGCCGCATCGCTCTGGCGGTAGCGCGTCTTGGCCGCCATCGCCGCGCCCGCGGCGGGCGGCTCGCCGGCCACCCAGGACAGGTCCGACGCGGTCAGCACCGGCGTCAGCAGCCACGGGTGGTCGTGGCCCTGCACCACGTAAAGCGTATTGTTCGCCATATCCTTGCGCGCCACATACCAGGCGTCGCCGTTGCCCTCGCGGCTGCCGCCCAGGCCGATGCCCTTGCGCTGGCCCAGCGTGTAGAAGGCGAGGCCGATATGCTCGCCCACGACCTTGCCCTCGGGCGTCTTCATCGGGCCCGGCTTGGTCGGCAGGTAGCGGTTCAGGAAATCGCGGAACGGACGCTCGCCGATAAAGCAGATGCCGGTGGAGTCCTTCTTCTTCGCGTTCGGCAGGCCGATCTCGGCGGCGATCTCGCGCACGCGCGTCTTGGGGATCTCGCCCAGCGGGAACAGCGTGCGCGACAGCTGCGCCTGGTTCAGCCGGTGCAGGAAGTAGCTCTGGTCCTTGGTATGGTCGAGCGCCTTGAGCAGCTCGAACCGGCCGGCCGCGTTCTGCCGCACACGCGCATAGTGGCCGGTGGCGATGGTTTCCGCGCCCAGCGACATGGCATGGTCGAGGAAGGCCTTGAACTTGATCTCGGCATTGCACAGCACGTCGGGGTTGGGCGTGCGCCCGGCGGAGTATTCGCGCAGGAAGTCGGCAAAGACCCGGTCCTTGTACTCGGCGGCAAAGTTGACCGCCTCCACGTCGACGCCGATCAGGTCGGCCACCGAGACCACGTCCAGCCAGTCCTGGCGCGTTGAGCAGTACTCGCTGTCGTCATCGTCCTCCCAGTTCTTCATGAACAGGCCGATGACCTCGTAGCCCTGCTGCTTGAGCAGCCACGCGGTGACCGACGAATCGACCCCGCCCGACATGCCCACCACGACACGTTTTCCGGCACCACTCACGGCTGCGCTCCCAGCGGGACGGCCGCGGCCAGCGCCGACGGGTGCGTGTACAAGGCGTCCAGCGCAAAGCGCTTGCCGGCCAGGTAGTCGTTGACACAGGCCATCACCAGCGGCGTACGGTGACGCTCCGTGCAGGCGCGCAGTTCTTCCGCGCTCATCCAGACCGTGCGCACGATGCCGGTGTCGAGCTGGCGGCCCGCATCGAGCGAGCCCAGGTCGCCGGTAAAGGCAAAGCGCACATAGGTCACATCGGTGCCGGTGCGCGACGACAGCGAACGGCCCATGTAGCAGCCCAGCAGCGCGCGCGGCTCAAAGGTGTGCGCGGTCTCTTCCAGGGTTTCGCGGATCACTGCGCGGATCAGGCTCTCGCCCGGGTCCAGGTGCCCGGCGGGCTGGTTCAGGCGCAGCCCGTCGGCGGTTTCCTCTTCGACCAGCAGGAAGCGTCCGCCGCGCTCGATCACGGCGGCAACGGTCACGCTGGCATTCCAGTCACTTGACATGATGCTCAATTTTTAGGCAATCCCGCATTCTACCGGTTGCGGGCCCATCGTGCAGCGCCGCCGGCCCGCCATGGCCCCCGGCCGGTAAGCCAGGCTGGTGCTGGAATGGCGGCTGCAACTCCCTCTTTGGCGGTCGCCGCAAAAGCCGACCGGCCGGTCACCATTGAACGTCAGATTCCTGTAAGCTGCGAAAAAATTGTTGCGCTGCGGCTTAAGCTTGCGGCGCGCACGGGCCAGACGTCGGTCCGCCCAACCACACAAGACGCCAGCTAAAGGAGAAATTGACGATGTACATCGGCATCCCGCAGGAGACGCGGGCCGGCGAGACTCGCGTCGCCGCCACCCCGGAGACAGTCAAGAAGTACGTCGCCCAGGGCCACAGGGTGGTCGTGCAGGCCGGCGCCGGCGTAAGCGCCAGCCAGCCCGACGGCGCGTATGAGGCGGTCGGCGCCACCATCGGCACCGCCGCCGAAGCTCTGGGCGCCCAGCTGGTGCTCAAGGTGCGCGCACCGGACGCCGCCGAACTGGCGCAGATGAAGCCGGGCGCCGTGCTGATCGGCATGCTCAATCCCTTCGACGCCGAGAACAACGCGCGCATGTCCGCCGCGAACATCACCGCCTTTGCCCTGGAAGCCGCGCCGCGCACCACGCGCGCGCAGAGCATGGACGTGCTGTCGTCGCAGGCCAACATCGCCGGCTACAAGGCCGTGCTGGTGGCCGCGCACCACTACCAGCGCTTCATGCCGATGCTGATGACCGCCGCCGGCACCGTCAAGGCCGCGCGCGTGCTGATCCTGGGCGCGGGCGTCGCCGGCCTGCAGGCCATCGCCACCGCCAAGCGGCTGGGCGCGGTGATCGAGGCCTCCGATGTGCGCCCCGCGGTCAAGGAGCAGATCGAATCGCTCGGCGCCAAGTTCCTCGACGTGCCCTTCCTCACCGATGAAGAGCGCGAGATCGCCCAGGGCGTGGGCGGCTATGCCCGCCCGATGCCGCCGGACTGGATGAAGCGCCAGGCCGAGCTGGTGCACCAGCGCGCGGTCCAGGCCGACATCGTCATCACCACCGCACTCATCCCGGGCCGCAAGGCACCGGTGCTGCTGCAGGAAGCCACCGTGGCGCAGATGAAACCCGGCTCGGTGGTGGTGGACCTGGCCGCGGCACAGGGCGGCAACTGCCCGCTGACGGTGGCCGACGAAGTGGTCAACCACAACGGCGTCATCATCATCGGCCACACCAACCTGGCCAGCATGGTCGCGGCCGACGCCTCGGCGCTCTATGCCCGCAACGTGCTGGACTTCCTCAAGCTGGTCGTCGACAAGGACGGCCAGTTCACGCTGAACCTTGAAGACGACATCGTCGCGGCCTGCCTGATGTGCAGGGACGGCAAGGTCGTGCGCGAGGCGGCGTAATTTCCACGGGCGCCATGCGCCCACTGCTTTTGCATCAAATATAAGGACGTATCACCCATGCAACGCATCATGCTCCGCGCCAAGCTCCACCGCGTCACCGTGACGCAGGCGGACCTCAACTACGAGGGTTCGTGCGGCATCGACCAGGACCTGCTGGACGCTGCCGACATGAAGGAGTTCGAGAAGATCGAGCTGTACAACGTGAACAACGGCGAGCGCTTCTCCACCTACATCATCAAGGGCGAGCGCGGCAGCGGCGAGATCTCGCTGAACGGCGCCGCGGCCCGCCGCGCGCACCTGGGCGACCAGCTGATCATCTGCACCTACGCGCCGATGAGCGACGAGGAAATCGCCGCCTACAAGCCCAAGGTCATCCTGGTGAACGAGAAGAACGGCATCAAGGAAATCAAGAAGTTCTGAGGGTTTGCTCCCCTCTCCCGCCTGCGGGAGAGGGGCAGGGGG
>NZ_KB944461.1:0-74428 GCF_000389805.1 Cupriavidus sp. GA3-3 | reverse complement strand
GAGGGGCAGGGGGAGAGGGCAGGCGCTGGCATACCGCCGGCCTGACTTCGTGGGCAAGCCTGCCCTCTCCCCAACCGTCTCCCGCAAGCGGGAGAGGGGGCACGCAATGGGTCGATCTGAGCCACTGGACCTTGACGTGCCCTGACCGCAATGCAGCAATAAGAATTCAGTAAAACGCCGCATCCCGGATTCAAAGCAACGGAGGAGAAGTCGATGGAGATGGTGAACCACACGGTGATCAACCTGATCATCTTCGTGCTGGCGATCTACGTGGGTTACCACGTGGTCTGGACGGTAACGCCAGCCCTGCATACGCCCCTGATGGCGGTGACCAATGCGATCTCGGCGATCATCATCGTCGGCGCCATGCTCGCCGCGGGCCTGACCGAAGGCGGGGTCGGGCGCGTGATGGGCACGCTGGCGGTGGCGTTGGCCGCGGTCAATGTGTTCGGCGGCTTCCTGGTCACCCAGCGCATGCTGGAGATGTTCAAGAAGAAGGAACCGAAGGCCAAGGCGCCTGAGTCCAAGCCGGCGCTGGCCAGGGAGGGTGCGTGATGACCGGTCTTGTCAGCATGAACCTTGTCACCCTGCTCTACCTGGTGGCCTCGGTCTGCTTTATCCAGGCGCTCAAGGGCCTGTCGCACCCGGCCTCGGCGCGCAAGGGCAATGCCTTCGGCATGATCGGCATGGCCATTGCCGTGGTGACCACGCTGGTCCTGATCATCAAGCTGAAGAATGAATTCCTCGCGGCGGGCACGGCCCAGTCGTCGGTGGGCACGGGCCTGGCGCTGATCTTCGCCGCGCTCGTGGTCGGCGGCGGCATCGGCGCCTACGTGGCGAAGAAGGTGCAGATGACCAAGATGCCCGAGCTGGTCGCGGCAATGCACTCGCTGATCGGCCTGGCCGCGGTCTTCATCGCCGTGGCGGCGGTGGCCGAGCCGGCGGCGTTCGGCATCAGCCCGGCAGGCTCGCACCTGATCCCGCTGGGCAACCGCATCGAGCTCTTCATCGGCTGCTTCGTCGGCGCGATTACGTTCTCCGGCTCGGTGATCGCCTTCGGCAAGCTGGCCGGGCGCTACAAGTTCCGCCTGTTCCAGGGCGCGCCGGTGGTGTTTGCCGGCCAGCACTGGCTGAACCTGCTGCTGGCGGTGGCGATGGTGGGCTTCGGCGTCATCTTCTTCCTGTCGCAGGACTGGCTGCCGTTCCTGATCATGCTGGCGATCGCCTTCGTGCTGGGCGTGCTGATCATCATCCCGATCGGCGGCGCCGACATGCCGGTGGTGGTGTCGATGCTGAACTCGTACTCGGGCTGGGCAGCGGCGGGCATCGGCTTCTCGCTGAACAACCCGATGCTGATCATCGCGGGCTCGCTGGTGGGCTCCTCCGGTGCGATCCTGTCGTACATCATGTGCAAGGCGATGAACCGGTCGTTCTTCAACGTGCTGCTGGGCGGTTTCGGCGGCGCGACCGCGGCGGCGGCAACCGGCGACCAGCAGCAGCGCCCGGTCAAGTCGGGTTCCGCCGACGATGCCGCGTTCCTGATGGGCAACGCCGAGACCGTGATCATCGTGCCGGGCTATGGCCTGGCCGTGGCGCGCGCCCAACACGCGCTCAAGGAACTGACCGAGAAGCTGGCCGAAAAGGGCGTGACCGTGAAATACGCGATCCACCCGGTGGCAGGCCGCATGCCGGGCCATATGAACGTGCTGCTGGCCGAGGCCGAGGTGCCGTACGACCAGGTCTTCGAGATGGAAGACATCAACAGCGAGTTCGGCCAGGCCGACGTGGTGCTGGTGCTGGGCGCCAACGACGTGGTCAACCCGGCGGCCAAGAACGACCCCCAGTCGCCGATTGCCGGCATGCCGATCCTGGAGGCCTACAAGGCCAAGACCATCATCGTCAACAAGCGCTCCATGGCCGCCGGCTACGCCGGGCTGGACAACGAGCTGTTCTACATGGACAAGACCATGATGGTGTTCGGCGACGCCAAGAAGGTGGTCGAGGATATGTTCAAGGCGGTCGACTAAGGCCGTCCGCGCGCCGCGCGCAGGCCCGGGCCATCCCGGCCCTGCCGCGGGCGCCTCCCGCCGCCGGCCCTGGCTGCAAGGCGTGCCTTGCAAGGCAGCCGTGGCGCGCTATACTGGCCTGCGAATGCGCACACTGGCTTGCCGCTTGCGCCACGCCCGTGCCGAACCACTGCGCCGAACCCCTGCCCGCCGCTCCATGACCTTCAACCCGCACGACAGGAACCTGTCGGTCTTCCATCACCCGGTCCTGACCGTCCTGGTCGATGACAGCAAGTCGTTCATCGACAGCCTGGCGTTCCAGATGGATGCCTCGCGCGCGGTGATCACCTTCACCGACCCGCGTGAAGCGCTGCAATGGATCCGCGAGGCCTATGCCACCCGCTTCCCGGGCTTCCTGCCGGTGCGCGTGACGCACGACGACCTCACCTTCCTGACCGAGCGGCGCACCGTGCAGCTCGACATCGACCGCATCTACCGCCAGATCCACGATTTCAAGCGCTTCCTGCAGCCGGGCGTGGTGGTGGTCGACTATTCGATGCCGCAGATGGACGGGCTGGAATTCTGCCAGGCGCTGCAGGACCTGCCCTGCAAGACCATCCTGCTGACCGGCACCGCCGACGAGAGCATCGCCGTGCAGGGCTTCAACCACGGGCTGATCGACCGCTACGTGAAGAAGCATGAAAGCAATATGGTCGAGCGGCTGGACCAGGAAATCGAGGCCATGCAGCAGGCGTACTTTGCCACGCTGTCGCGCACGCTGCGCGAGCTGCTGACGCGGCATTCCTTTTCGTTCCTGTCCGATCCGGCCATCACCGAGCGCGTGCGCCAGCTGATCGCGCGCTATGGCTTTGTCGAGTACTACCTGTACCCCAACCCGGCCGGCATCCTGCTGCTGACCGCGCAGGGCCACGCCACGCTGATGGTGATCGAGACCCGCGCCGGGCTGATGAGCCAGGTGGAATCGGCCGAGGCCTACGACGCCCCGGCGGCACTGATCGAAGGCCTGCGCGAAGGCCGGCTGGTGCCGTTCTTCTGGCCCGGCAACGGCATGTACACGCCGGCGTGCGTGGACTGGGAACAATACTGCCTGCCGGCCGAGCGCTGCGAAGGCAATGAAGAATTCATTTACGCGCTGTTCGACCTGCCGCGCCACCTGCTGCAGGAGCCGGTGGTCAGCCTGCAGGGCTTCCTGGCGGACTTCAGCCGCAATCCCGACGCACTGACGGGGCGCAAGCGCCCCTGACCCGGCGGCCCGGCGCCGTCAGTCAGCCTGCGGCGCCCGGTTGGCGCCGCGCACCATGTCGAAGCGGAACAGCCGGCATTCGATATTGCCGTTGTAGAGCGGCGTGCGGCGCGACTCCTTGAGCCGCAGCCGGCGCGGGAAGCCCATGTCGCCGGTAAACACCCACGCCTGCCAGCCCGCGAAATGCTGCTTGAGCGTGGTGGCGAAGGCACTGGCGAACTGGTTGGCGGCGGCCTCCTCCACCTCGTCGCGCGGCATCTCTTCCTCTGGCAGGCGGCGCTGGCCGCGCACCGCGATGCGCTCGCCGTACGGGGGATTCATCAACAGCAAACCCGGCTCATCAAAAGGCGGCTGCACGAAGCGCGCATCCACCTGCTTGGTGCGCGCCTCGCCCGGCAGGCCGGCACGCTCCCAGTTGGCGCGCGTGATCGCCAGCATGTCGGTGGAGATGTCCGAACCCACCACCTGCAGCTCATCGGCCGAGGCCAGCATGCGGGCGCGCTGCGCGTCCGACTTCAGCTTCTGCCAGGCCTTGGTGTCCATGCCCTTGAGCCATTCGAAGGCAAAGCTGCGACTGCCGCCCGGCGCGATACCCAGCGCCACCTGCGCGGCCTCGATCAGGAAGGTGCCGCTGCCGCACATCGGATCGTAGAAGGGCCGGAAGGTCTGGCCCGGCACCCAGCCCGCCAGGCGCAGGATGCCGGCGGCCAGGTTTTCCTTCAGCGGCGCCTCGCCCTTCTCGGTGCGCCAGCCGCGCTTGAACAGGGGCTCGCCGGTGGTGTCGAGGTACAGCGTGCAGTCACGCTCGGTCAGGTGGGCATAGATGCGCACATCCGGGCTGGCGGTATCGACGCTCGGGCGCGCGCCCACACGCTCGCGCAGGGCATCGCAGACCCCGTCCTTGACCCGCAGCGCGGTGAAATTCAGGCTGCGCAGCGGCGACTTGTGCGAGGTGATGTCCACGCGCAGCGATTCATCGGGCGAAAACCACTGCTCCCAGCGCACGCCGCGTGCCAGCGTATAGATGTCGTCTTCATGCCGGTAGCCGCGCGCGGCCACGCGCATCAGCACCCGGCTGGCAATGCGCGAATGCAGGTTGACCGCATAGGCGGCGGCCATCTCGCCCGAGAAATTGACGCCGCCCGGCACCTCCTGGTGCACCGTGAACGGCGCCAGCGCGGCCATGCCCGGCATCGCGGCGATCTCGCGCAGTTCTTCGGCGAGCGCGCTCTCCAGGCCGCGCGGGCAAGGGGCAAAGAAGGCTTGGGTCATGTGTTGGGTTTCCTGCAAACAAAAACGTCCGCCGTAGCGGACGGGGATCTATCCGAAGCTTAGCTCAAGCCGCCGCCAGGGCGCGCTCGAGGAAATCCAGCCGGTCCTGGCCCCAGAAGGGCTGGCCGTCATGGACGTACCACGGCGCGCCGAACACGCCGGCCGAAATCGCGTCCTGGGTGTTCTGCGCATAGGCCGCCTGCACCGACTGCGCCTCGCTGGCCCTGAGCAGGCTGGCGCCGTCCAGGCCGGCCTCGTCGGCAATCTGCGCCAGCGTGGCGGCATCGGCGATATTGCGCTGCTGCGCCCACACTGCCGCGCCGATGGCGCCGGTCAGCTGCATCGCGCGGGCGGTGCCGTGCGCCAGCTGCGCCGCGATGATCAGCTTGCTGGCCGCGTCGCCCGATACCGGGAAGAACGTCGGCTGCAGATGCAGCGGCAGGCCCAGGAAGTCGCTCCAGCGCGCCAGCTCCACCAGGCGGTAGGCCTGGCGCTGGGGCGGGCGCTGCGACAGCGGCAGCCCGCCGGAGACGGAAAACACCTTGCCCAGGTCGCACGGCTTCAGGTTCACCTGCGCGCCATGGCGCTCGGCGATGGCGGCAAAGCGCGCATGGCCCAGGTAGACGTACGGCGACTGCGGCGTCAGGTAATAGTCAACCAGCTTGCTCATTTCGGTTCCGCTACAGGATTGGCAACAACAGACCGGGCGCCAGGCTCAGAACGGCTTGACGACCACCAGGATCACCACCGCCAGCAGCACCAGCACCGGCAGCTCATTGAACCAGCGATAAAACTTGTGCGAGCGCGTATTGCGCCCCGCCTCGAACTTGCGCAGCAACACGCCGCAGCCATGGTGGTAGCCGATCAGCACCAGCACCAGCGCCAGCTTGGCGTGCATCCAGCCCTGCCCCGCGCCGCGGCCGATGCCGTAGCCCAGGTACAGCCACAGACCGAACACCACCGCCGGCACCGCCAGCATGGTCATAAAGCGGAACAGCTTGCGCGCCATCAGCAACAGGCGCTGCGTGCTGGCGGCGTCGGTTTCCAGCGCCAGGTTGACGAAGATGCGCGGCAGGTAGAACAGGCCGGCGAACCACGAGACCACGAAGACGATATGCAGCGCTTTGACCCAGAGCATCGGCAGAGAGACGTTCGAGAACGATTGTTATTGTTGTTGGCGCGCGAGCGTCAGGTGCGGATCTCGCCGTGCCCGAATACCACGTACTTCAGCGAGGTCAGCCCTTCCAGCCCGACCGGGCCGCGTGCATGCAGCTTGTCGTTGGAGATGCCGATCTCCGCGCCCAGGCCATACTCGAAGCCATCGGCAAAGCGGGTCGAGGCATTGATCATCACGCTGGCCGAATCGACCTCGCGGATAAAGCGCATGCCCGCCGAGTAGTTCTCGGTGATGATCGAATCGGTATGGTGCGAACCGTATTCGTTGATATGGGCGATGGCGTCGTCGAGTCCGGCCACGGTCTTGATGGCGAGGATCGGCGCCAGGTATTCCAGGCGCCAGTCTTCCTCGGCGGCATCGACCAGGCCGGTAAAGCCGGCGGCTTCCAGCGTGGCGCGGGTGGCCGGACACACGCGCAGCTCGACGCCCTTCTCCTGGTAGATGCGGCACAGCGGCGGCAGCGCGGCGGCGGCGATGTCCTGCGACACCAGCAGCGTCTCCATGGTGTTGCACGGCGCATAGCGCTGCGTCTTGGCGTTGTCGCAGACGCGCACGGCCTTGTCCAGGTCGGCATCGGCGTCGATATAGACGTGGCAGATGCCGTCCAGGTGCTTGATCATCGGCACGCGCGCTTCTTCCATCAGCCGCGCGATCAGGCTCTTGCCGCCGCGCGGCACGATCACGTCGACGTATTCGGTCATGGTGATCAGCCGGCCCACGGCAGCGCGGTCAGTGGTCTCGATCACCTGCACCGCCTCGGACGGCAGGCCGGCCGCGGACAGGCCCTCGGCCACCAGCGCCGCCAGCGCGGTGTTGGATTCGATTGCTTCGGAGCCGCCGCGCAGGATGGTGGCGTTGCCCGACTTCAGGCACAGCGCCGCGGCGTCGATGGTCACGTTCGGGCGCGACTCGTAGATGATGCCGATCACGCCCAGCGGCACGCGCATCTGGCCGACCTGGATGCCGGTCGGGCGGAACTTCATGTTCGAGATCTCGCCGATCGGGTCGGCCAGCGCGGCGATCTGCTCCAGGCCCGCGGCCATGGTGGCGATGGCCTTGTCCGACAGCGTCAGGCGGTCGATGAAGGCGGCGTCCTGGCCGTTGACGCGGGCGCGTTCAACGTCACGCGCGTTGACCGCCTTGAGCTTGTCGGCATCGCGGCGGATGGCCGCGGCGATGGTCAGCAGCGCGCGGTTCTTGTCGGCCGTGGAGGCACGCGCCATGGCGCGCGACGCGGCGCGGGCCTGGCGGCCGACGCGGTCCATGTATTGGTTGAGGTCGAGCTCGTTCATGTCAGTGGCCCTGGGGTGGTGGCCGTCAGTGTGTTTTCCGTCCCCCCGCCGCACGCGGCGGGGGAAGCAAACCTGTGGAGTTGCGCGTTCAGCGCGCGATCATCAGGGCAAGCTGCTGCAGCCCGTCCCATGGTTCCGCCGGCAGCGGGCTGCCGCCCGGTGGCGGCAGGTCCGACAGGCCCTTGACCTGGCGGTCCAGCCGCGCCGCCAGCGCCAGCGCCGCTTCCAGCCTTGGCTGCGCCAGGCGCTGCGCGGCCTGCGGCACCAGCCGCTCGCGCGGGCCCCAGACGCGCAGCTCGCGCATCAGCACACCCGCCGGCTTGCCGGCCGCCAGCCCTTGCCGGACCTTGGATAATACGCGAATTTCCTCGGTCAGCGCCCACAGCACCAGCACCGTGGCCTCGCCCTCGCCGCGCAGCCCTTCGAGCATGCGCACCAGCCGCGGCACGTCGCCGGAGAGCATCGATTCAGACAGCTTGAACACGTCATAGCGGGCCACATTCAGCACCGCATCGTGCACCTGGTCGAAGGTGAGCTCGCCGGGCGGGTACAGCAGCCCCAGCTTCTGGATTTCCTGGTGCGCCGCCAGCAGGTTGCCCTCGACCTTGTCGGCGATGAACTGCAGCGCACGCCGGCCCGGCTCGCCGCCTTCGACGCGTTGCTGCTGCAGCGACAGCCGCTCGCCGACCCAGGCCGGCAGCCGGGTGCGGTCCACGGTGTCGACCTTGATCGACACGCCGGCGCCTTCCAGCGCCTGGAACCAGGCCGACTTGGACGCGGCAAAATCCAGCCGCGGCAGCGTCACCAGCAGCACCACGTCGGGCGACGGCTGGGCGGCCACAGCGCGCAGCGCCTCGCCGCCGTCCTTGCCGGGCTTGCCCGACGGGATGCGGAGTTCAACGATCTTGCGGTCGCCAAAGAGCGACATCGACTGCTGCGCCTCGACCAGCTGGCCCCAGTGGAAGCCGCGCTCGGCCACCAGCACGTCGCGCTCGGAGAAGCCGGCTTCGCGCGCCGCGGCGCGCAGGCGGTCGACGGCTTCCAGCACCAGCAGGTGTTCGTCGCCATGTACCACGTACAGCGGTGCCAGGCCCTTGGCCTTGGCCTGCCTCAGGTGCGCGTCGAGCCCGTCGAGCTTGAGCTGCATGCCGTGATCAGATGGCCTTGACGGCGGCCAGCCGGCGCATCAGCTGCTGCACGATATCGCGCTGCATGTCGCGGTACAGCTGCTGCTCTTCGTAGTCCTTGGCCAGCGTGTTGGCTTCGTTGTAGGTCAGGTCGCGGGTCAGCACCAGCTGCGACGGCGCGATCAGTTCATTGCCGGCGGGGTCGCGCAGGCGGAAGGTGAAACGCTGCGTCAGGCGGTATTCACGCACCACGCCCTCGGTCGTGATCGACAGGATCGACTTGGTGCGGGTGTCCTGCAGCACGTCCAGCAGGGCGTCGGCCTCTTTCTGGTCGGCCACCACCTGGGTGTCGGAACCGCCGCGGATGGCGCGGCGCAGGTCCGCGCCCATCAGCGAATTGGCCGGAATCCCGATATAGAGCCGCTTGAAGGCGAAATCCGCGTTGCCGCGCATGTGGAAGCCGCAACCGGCCAGCAGGCCCGTTGCCGGCACTGCCAGCATTGCCGCGAGCACCTTGCGGCGCCCCATGTTCAGTCGCTTCATTCTTGGCGATTCCTTGTCAGGTTCCGGGGCCAGCTTACAACACCACGTTGACCAGGCGGCCGGGTACCACCACGATCTTCTTCGGCGCCTTGCCCTCGGCAAACTTGGCCACGGTCTCGCTGGCGGCGGCGGTTGCCTCGATCGCGGCGCGGTCGGCTTCGGCGGGCACGGTGATGCTGCCGCGCACCTTGCCGTTGATCTGCAGCACCAGTTCGATCTCGCTGCGCACCAGCGCGGCTTCATCGACCTGCGGCCACGGCGCGTCGAGCAGGTCGCCGGCTTCGGCGGCGTAGCCCAGCTGGTCCCACAGGCCGTGGGTGACGTGCGGCACCACCGGGTACAGCACGCGCAGCAGGATGCCGAAGCACTCGCGGCGCGCGGCCGGCGAAGCGGTCTTGGCGTCGTCCAGCGCGTTCAGCATCTTCATCGTGGCGGACACCACGGTGTTGTACTGGATGCGCTGGTAGTCGTAGTTGGCCTGCTTGAGCACGCCGTGGATCTCGCGGCGCAGGTCGGCGTCATCGGCAGTCGGCTTGCCGCCGGCGCCGTCGCGGATGGCCGCGGCATTGGCATAGCCGTAGTTCCACACGCGGCGCAGGAAGCGCGAGGCGCCCTCGACGCCCGAGCCGCTCCACTCAAGCTGCTGCTCCGGCGGCGCGGCGAACATCACGAACAGGCGCGCGGTGTCGGCGCCGTACTGGTCGATCAGCGCCTGCGGATCGATGCCGTTGTTCTTGGACTTCGACATCTTCTCGACGCCGCCGATCACCACCGGCTGGCCGTCGGCGATCAGCGTGGCGCCTACCGGGCGGCCGCGCTCGTCGGTGCGCAGGTCGACCTCGGCCGGGTTGTACCAGTGCTTCTTGCCCGACGCGTCTTCACGGTAGTAGGTCTCGTTGAGCACCATGCCCTGCGTCAGCAGGTTGGTGAAGGGCTCGTCGAACTTGACCAGGCCCAGGTCGCGCATGACCTTGGTCCAGAAGCGTGCGTACAGCAGGTGCAGGATCGCGTGCTCGATGCCGCCGATGTACTGGTCCATCGGCATCCAGTAATCGTTGCGCGCATCGACCATGGTGGCCGCATCCGGGCAGGTATAGCGCATGTAGTACCAGCACGAGTCGATGAAGGTATCCATCGTGTCGGTCTCGCGGCGCGCCGGCTTGCCGCACGACGGGCAGGTGCACTGCAGGAAGCGCGCATCCTTGGCCAGCGGGTTGCCGGTGCCGTCCGGCACCAGGTCTTCGGGCAGCACCACCGGCAGGTCTTTCTCAGGGACCGGCACCACGCCGCAGCTGTCGCAGTGGATCAGCGGGATCGGCGTGCCCCAGTAGCGCTGGCGCGAGATGCCCCAGTCGCGCAGGCGCCAGGTCACCTTCTTCTCACCCAGGCCCTTGGCGCCCAGGTCGGCGGCAATGGCTTCGACCGCGGCCTGGTAGCCGAGGCCATCGTACTTGCCGCTGTGGATGCAGGTGCCCTGCTCCTTGTCGCCGTACCATTCCTGCCAGGCTTCGGTCGAGTACGGCTGGCCCTTCACGTCAATGACTTGCCTGATCGGCAGCTTGTACTTGAGCGCGAAGGCGAAGTCGCGCTCGTCGTGCGCGGGCACGCCCATCACGGCGCCGTCGCCGTAGCTCATCAGCACGTAGTTGCCGACCCACACGTCGACCTTCTCGCCGGTCAGCGGGTGCACCACTTGCAGGCCGGTCGGCATGCCCTTCTTCTCCATGGTCGCCATGTCGGCTTCCATGACCGAGCCGTGCTTGCATTCGTCGATAAAGGCAGCCAGTTCGGGGTTGTTCAGCGCGGCATGGGTGGCCAGCGGGTGCTCGGCGGCGACCGCGCAGAAGGTCACGCCCATGATGGTGTCGGCGCGCGTGGTGAACACGTACAGCTTGCCGTCATTGATCGGCTTGCCGTCCTCGCCGGGGATGTCGTGCGGGAACGCAAAGCGCACGCCCACGCTCTTGCCGATCCAGTTCTGCTGCATCACCTTGACGCGCTCGGGCCAGCCCAGCTGGTCCAGGTCGCCCAGCAGTTCCTCCGCATACTCGGTGATGCGCAGGTAGTACATCGGGATCTCGCGCTTTTCCACCACCGCGCCGGAGCGCCAGCCGCGGCCGTCGATGACCTGCTCGTTGGCCAGCACGGTCTGGTCGACCGGATCCCAGTTGACAGTGCCGGTCTTGCGGTAGGCGATGCCCTTTTCCAGCATCTTCAGGAACAGCCACTGGTTCCAGCGGTAGTAGTCCGGGCTGCAGGTGGCGACCTCGCGCGACCAGTCGATCGCCAGGCCCATCGACTGCATCTGCTTCTTCATGTAAGCGATGTTGTCGTAGGTCCAGGCCGCCGGCGCCACGCCGTTGTTCAGCGCGGCGTTCTCGGCCGGCATGCCGAAGGCGTCCCAGCCCATCGGCATCAGCACGTTGTTGCCGTTCATGCGCAGGTAGCGCGCCATCACGTCGTTGATGGTGTAGTTGCGCACGTGGCCCATGTGCAGCTTGCCCGACGGATACGGCAGCATCGAGCAGGCGTAGAACTTGGGCTTTTCCTTGCCGTCGGCCCCGGCCGCATGCTCCGACACGCGATAGGCGTCGATGGCTTGCCAGTGCTGCTGGGCGGCTTGTTCAACGGCGGAAGGAAGGTATTTGTCTTGCATGGTCGGGACAGCAGTCAGGACAACGTTTGCGCGGCAACTGGCCTGCCGGCATCCGGGGGAATCGTTGGAATGAGAGCAGCGGGCGCGCCGCTTGCGCGGCGCCCGCCGGGCGTGCAATGCGAAAGAAGACGATTATAACCGTGGCGGCAGGCCAGTTTCGGCCCTGCGCGCCCCGCGGCGCCTTACTTCAGGCCCAGCACGTCCTGCATGTCGAACAGGCCGTTGGGCTTGTCGGCGAGGAAACGGGCGGCGCGCACGGCACCGTCGGCATACGACTGGCGGCTGGAAGACTTGTGGCTGATCTCGATGCGCTCGCCGATGCCGGCGAACATCACGGTGTGGTCGCCGACGATATCGCCGCCGCGCACGGTGGCAAAACCGATCGAGTTGGGATCGCGCTCGCCGGTGTGGCCTTCGCGGGCATAGACGGCACAGGTCTTGAGGTCGCGGCCAAGCGCATCGGCAATCACTTCACCCATCTTCAGCGCGGTGCCCGACGGGGCATCGACCTTAAAGCGGTGATGCGCCTCGATCACTTCGATATCATAGCCAGTCGACAGCAGCCTGGCGGCCACTTCCAGCAGCTTGAAGGTGGCGTTGACACCGACGCTGAAGTTGGCGGCGAAGACGATCCCGATCGACCTGGCGGCCTCGGCCAGCGCGGCCTTGCCGGCCTCGTCGAAGCCAGTGGTGCCGATCACCATCTTCACGCCCAGCTTCTTCGCCGCGGCCACGTGGGCCAGCGTGCCTTCGGGACGGGTGAAATCGATCAGGCAGTCCGCGCCGGCCAGCACCGCTTCCACATCGGAACTGATCGCCACACCGGTCTGCCGGCCCAGCAGCAGGCCCGCATCCTGTCCCAGCGCCGGCGAGCCCGGCACGTCGAGCGCGCCCGCGAGGCTCACGCCCTCGGTGTTCAGCACTTGTTCGATCAGCATGCGGCCCATGCGGCCCGATGCGCCTGCAATGGCGATGTTCATGGTGTCTGGCTCAGCGGAATATGCGCAATGCGCGGAAAGTGATCGAGCCGGCCATGCCTGACCGGCCCGGAAAACTGGTGGCGCGCCGCTGCCGGCGCGCCGTGCGGCCGATCAGTTGGCGGCCGGTTTGGGGGCCTGGGCCGGCGCCGCTGCCTCGGTGGGAGCGGCCGGCGATGCCGCAGGGGCGGGTGCCGCCTCCGGCTGCTGCGCCTGCCGCGGCACAAAGTTCTCCACCGTGGTCTGCGCTTCGGCCGGGGCGGCCGCGGCGGCTGTCGCGCCGGTGGAGATCTTGCCCGGCGTCTGGTCCTTCAGCGCCTTTTTCATGCCGTCGATCTCGGCAATCAGCTCATACTCGGACGGCAGTTCATCGCCACTGAACTTGACCAGCCGGTCGCCTTCGAAAAACACCGTGAAGCGGCGCTGCTGCACCACCGGGGTATTGCCGCGGCGGAACGAGAACACATAGTCCCAGCGGTTGGCGTGGAACACGTCATTCAGCAGCGGCGTGCCGAGCAGGAACTTGACCTGGTCGCGCGTCATGCCTTCGCGCAGTTGCGATACGGCCTCGCGCGAGACGAAATTGCCCTGCACGATGTTGATCCGGTACGGCGTGATGGCGTTGGCTACCTTGCGCGAGGTGGAATCGTAGGCTGAGCAGGCGCCGGCCAGCAGGGCCGCGGCCAGCAGGGGGACAACCAGCGTCGGGCGCATGGCGGACGAACGGATAGAACGCATGTATCTCGCTTCCGGGAGGGAAAGAAAAGTACCGCGGCACGGTACCGCAAAGCGGGCACAAAAACGGCGCAATATGCGCCGATTGCACCACACACGCCTGTTGCGCCTGCCGCGACAACCACATGGGACGGCAACCGTGCCGGGCGCGTGACGTCGACCTGGGACATCACTACCGCGAGCGACTTTTGCTGCCAAAACCCTTATGATTCAACTATCCAGTCATTGTACTCTAGGGAGTCACCCACATGCCGAGTCCGGCGGACCTCAAGAACATCGGCCTGAAGGCGACCGTGCCCAGGCTGAAGATTCTTGAAATTTTTCAGACCAGTGAGCAGCGGCACCTGAGCGCGGAAGACGTCTACCGTATCCTGCTGAACGAGCATATGGACATCGGCCTGGCCACCGTCTACCGCGTGCTGACCCAGTTCGAGCAGGCGGGCCTGCTCTCGCGCAACAACTTTGAATCCGGCAAGGCGATTTTCGAACTCAACGAAGGCAAGCACCATGACCACCTGGTGTGCCTCGACTGCGGCCGCGTCGAGGAGTTCTTCGACTCTGAAATCGAGCACCGCCAGCAAAGCATCGCGCGCGAGCGCGGCTTTACGCTGCAGGAACATGCACTGTCGCTGTACGGCAATTGCACCAAAACAGACTGTCCCCACAGACCCAAACGATAAGCCTGCACGCTCCACCGCGGAGCGCAGACGGGCAACAAAAAACCGGCGCCAGGCGCCGGTTTTTTGTTTGGGCTGCTCGCCGCAGGATGCTGCTCAGGGTGCCTGCAGGTCTTGCAGGTCCTGTTCGGTGACCACCCGTGCCGGGCGTGCCGGCGGCAGTCCGACAAACTCGCCCACCACCTGGCGGAACAGGTTGCGCGCCCACACCAGCATCGGATGGGTGTTGCGGCTGCGGTGCCAGAACATGTTCAGGCCGAGCGTGGTGTTCAGTTCCGACGGCAGCGGGAAGGCCTTCAGGCCATAGGTCTCGCAGGCCATGTCCTTGGTCAGCGCATTGACGGTGAAGATCATGTCGGTCTGCGAGGCCAGTTCGGCCTGGGCACGCCATGAATGTACTGTCAGCGTCGCATTGCGCTTGAGCCCGCGCTGCTGCAGCGCGTAGTCGAGCGGAATCAGCGACGGCGCCGGGCGGCCGGAGCCGCCGGAATGCGCCATGAAGATATGGCCGCAATCCAGGTATTGCTCCAGCGAGCAGTGGTTCTTGAGCACCGGATGGCTCTTGCGCGCGCAAACCCACAGGTTCAGCGACGTCACCATTTCCTCGACGATTTCCGGGTGGCGTGTCGGGAACGGCGAAAAGGCCAGGTCAAGTTCATTGGCGCGCATCGAGGCGACGTCCGTTTCCCACGAATGGGATTCGACCAGCTTGATATGCAGGTCCGGCGCCAGCTGCTTGATACGCAGCACAAAACGGTTGAATACCGTGTCGCCCAGTTCAGCAGCGAAGCCGATGCTCAGCGTGCCGGTGGCAATGGCCGGATCAAAATTGTCGGCATCGCCCTCGTTGATCGACGACCACAAGTCCAGCATGTCGCGGATCTTCGGGCCCAGTTCCAGCGCACGCGGCGTTGGCGTCAGGCCATGCGGGACGCGGATGAAGAGCGGATCGTCAAAGATTTCACGCAGCCTGCCCAGCGAGTGTGATACGGCCGGTGCGGTCATATGCATCTTTTCCGCTACATAAGTGGCGTTTCGCTTGCTCAGTAGTTCGGTGAAGATCACTAAAAGCTTCGTGTCTACGTTCACCATGATCAGGCCTCGGTCAGATTATTCTTAGCTAGATGGCCCCACCACTTGCACTGGCTGCACATCAGATTTCAACGGCGTCTTAATAGTGTAAGAGGAAAAAACAAGCTCGGAAAGCAAATTCGGCATTTCTGAAATGGCCGTCTACGCCATATTTCTGAAAAATTGCGCTCTTTTTCCACAATTGACCGCATATGTGAACATTTCCCGCGCCGCAACATGCACTCGTACATCCGGGTATAGTGGGTCCGCCGTTCCCATTTTTATCATTCTTTTCTGACGGCTCGATCCCGGCCATCATGCCTGAACATTTCCGCCTGCCCGTATCACTCCCGAAAGCCTACCGCTTGCTGAACCACGGCCCCACTGTGCTGGTCAGCGCCGCCGCCGGCGGCAAGCGCAATATCATGGCCGCCGCCTGGGCCATGCCGCTCGACTTCGCCCCGCCCAAGGTGGCAGTGGTGCTGGACAAGAGCACCTGGACCCGGCACCTGCTGGAAGACAGCGGCGAGTTCGTGTTGCAGGTCCCCACCGTCAGCCAGGTCGACCTGACCGAGGCACTGGGCTCCAGCTCGGGCCTGGCGCTGATGGAGCAGGAAGGCACCGACAAGTTCGACGCCTACGGCCTTGGCACCTTTGCCGGCACGGCGGTGAGCGCGCCGCTGCTGGAGGGCTGCGCGGCCTGGCTGGAATGCCGGCTGCTGCCGGAGCCGGCCACGCAGCAGACCTACGACCTGTTCCTTGGCGAAGTCGTGGCCGCTCATGCGGACTCGCGCGTGTTCAGCAACGGGCGCTGGCATTTCGACGGCCATGATGCGCTGCGCACCATCCACCATGTGGCTGGCGGCCATTTCCTGGTGGACGGCGACGCAATCGACGCGCGCCCACTGGCGCCCCGCCCGGCTGGCTGAATATCACAGCGCCGGAAAATGAGAAACGCGCCCGAAGGCGCGTTTTCCTTTACTGCGGAAGCTGCCGGATTACTTGGCCGCGACGCGGACCATTTCCAGCACCTTGTTCGAGTAGCCCCACTCGTTGTCGTACCAGCTCACGACCTTGATAAAGGTGCCGTCCAGCGCGATGCCGGCTTCGGCGTCGAAGATCGAGGTGCGGGCATCGCCGCGGAAGTCGGTGGCGACGACCTTGTCTTCGGTGTAGCCCAGCACACCCTTGAGCGCGCCCTGGCTCTGGGCCTTCATCTCGGCGCAGATTTCTTCGTACGTCGCCGACTTTTCCAGCTCGACGGTCAGGTCGACCACGGACACGTCCGAGGTCGGCACGCGGAACGACATGCCGGTCAGCTTCTTGTTCAGCTGCGGAATCACCACGCCTACGGCCTTGGCGGCGCCGGTCGACGACGGGATGATGTTTTCCAGGATGCCGCGGCCGCCGCGCCAGTCCTTGTTGGACGGGCCGTCAACGGTCTTCTGGGTGGCGGTGGCAGCGTGCACGGTGGTCATCAGGCCGCGCTTGATGCCCCACTTGTCGTTCAGCACCTTGGCCACCGGTGCCAGGCAGTTGGTGGTGCAGCTGGCGTTGGAGATGATCGCCTCGCCCTTGTACGACTCGTGGTTCACGCCGTACACGAACATCGGGGTGTCGTCCTTGGACGGGGCCGACATGATCACCTTCTTGGCGCCCGCGTCGAGGTGCTTCTGCGCGCCTTCCTTGGTCAGGAAGATGCCGGTCGATTCGACCACCACATCGGCGCCGATCTCGCCCCACTTCAGTTCGGCCGGATCCTTGACCGCGGTCAGGCGAATCTTCTTGCCGTTGACGACCAGGGTGTTGCCGTCGACCGACACTTCGCCGTCGAAGCGGCCATGCACCGAGTCGTACTTCAGCATGTATGCCAGGTAGTCGGGCTCCAGCAGGTCGTTGATGCCAACGACTTCGATGTCCTTGAAGTTGGCGACTGCGGCGCGGAACACCATGCGTCCGATGCGGCCGAAGCCGTTGATGCCGATCTTGATGGTCATGACTGTCTCTCCTGAGGATCGATTGAAACCGGTGGGCGCCGCACGGGCCGCGCGGCGCACCACGCGGCTCCAGCGCCCGGATGCTTAGATAAGGGTGTCCTTTACCGTTCGGACAACGTTGTCGACGGTAAAGCCGAAGTGCTTGAACAGCACGCCGGCCGGGGCCGACTCACCGAAGGTGTCAATGCCCACCACCGCCTGGACCTGGTACTTCCACCAGAAGTCCGTCACGCCCGCCTCGACCGCCACGCGCGGCACGCCGGCCGGCAGCACGCTGGCCTTGTAGGCGGTGTCCTGCTTGTCGAACACGGTGGTCGCGGGAATCGACACCACGCGCACGTGCACGCCTTCGGCGGCCAGTGCATCGGCGGCGCCGACGGCCAGGCCGACTTCCGAGCCGGTAGCCAGAATCACGGCGTCCGGACGGTTGGTCTTCGGGTTCACGCTGTCGCGCAGCACGTAGCCGCCGCGCGCGATATTGGCGCGCGTGACGTCGTCGCGGCGCTGGAACGGCAGGTTCTGGCGGCTGAAGATCAGGCAGCTCGGGCCGTTCTCGCGGCGGATCGCCTCGGCCCAGGCCACGGCGGTCTCGGTGGTGTCGGCGGTGCGCCAGACATCCATGTTCGGGATCAGGCGCAGGCTGGCAACGTGCTCGATCGACTGGTGGGTCGGGCCGTCTTCGCCCAGGCCGATCGAGTCATGGGTGAACACGAACAGCGAGCGGATCTTCATCAGCGCCGCCATGCGCAGCGCATTGCGGCTGTAGTCCGAGAAGGTCAGGAAGGTGGCGCCGTAGGGGATGTAGCCGCCGTGCAGCGTGATGCCGTTCATGACGGCGCTCATGCCGAACTCGCGCACGCCGTAGTTGATATGGTTGCCCCAGGCATCCACGCGCACGGCCTGGCTGCCCGACCAGTTGGTCAGGTTCGAGCCGGTCAGGTCAGCCGAACCGCCGAGGAACTCGGGCAGCACCGGGCCGAAGGCCTCGATGGTGTTCTGGCTGGCCTTGCGGGTGGCGATGGTCTCGGCCTTTTCCTCGCACTTGGCGATAAAGGCCTCAACTGCGGCGTCGAACGAACCCGGCAGTTCGCCCTTCATGCGGCGGCGGAACTCTCCGGCCTCATACGGGTGGCGCTCTGCGTAGGCATCGAACAGCGCGTTCCAGGCACGCTCCAGCGCCTGGCCGTTGGCCTTGGCGTCCCAGGCGTCGTAAACCTCGGCCGGCACTTCGAACGGGGCGTGGGCCCAGCCCAGCGCCTCGCGCGTGGCCAGCACTTCGGCGCCGCCCAGCGGGGCGCCGTGCACGTCGTGGCCGCCTTCCTTGTTCGGGGCGCCCTTGCCGATCTTGGTGCGGCAGCAGATCAGGGTCGGCTTGTCGCTGGCCTTGGCCTGCGAGATCGCCATGTCGACGGCGGTCACGTCATGGCCGTCGATGCCGCGGATCACGTTCCAGCCGTAGGCCTCGAACCGCTTCGGGGTATCGTCATTGAACCAGTGCACCACGTCGCCGTCGATCGAGATGCCGTTGTCGTCCCACAGTGCGATCAGCTTGTTCAGCTTCAGCGTGCCGGCCAGCGAGCAGGCCTCGTGGCTGATGCCTTCCATCAGGCAGCCGTCGCCCAGGAACACATAGGTGTGGTGGTTGACGATGTCGTAGCCGGGGCGGTTGAATTCTTCACCCAGCAGGCGTTCGGCCAGCGCCATGCCGACTGCGTTGGTGATGCCCTGGCCGAGCGGGCCGGTGGTGGTTTCCACGCCCGGGGTGATGCCGTATTCCGGGTGGCCGGCGGTCTTGCTGTGCAGCTGGCGGAAATTCTTCAGCTCTTCCACCGGCAGTTCATAGCCGGTCAGGTGCAAGAGCGAATAGATCAGCATCGAGCCGTGGCCGTTGGACAGCACGAAGCGGTCGCGGTCGGCCCACTGGGGGTTGCCCGGGTTGTGCTTCAGGTGCCGGCCCCACAGCGCCACGGCGATGTCTGCCATGCCCATCGGTGCACCGGGGTGGCCGGAATTGGCCTGCTGGACGGCGTCCATGGCAAGCACGCGGATGGCGTCGGCCATCAGCTTGGCGGGCTGGGAAGCAAAAGGGCTTGTGGCGGGATGGGCAAGGGCGGACATGCGGGCGGTCTTGGACGTGAGCGGGCGTGAGCCTGACGGTGACGGCAGGAAAACCGCAATTTTAGCAGAAGCTAGGGGGTTTTCCGGACTCCCGGACAGCCCCCGCGGCGCAGTCCGCGCGATCACCGCAGGCCGCCTGGCACGGCCCCGCCCACGGCACCGGAACTATCCGGCCCCTCACATGCCTGATGCTTCACCCCGACAGCGCCAGCTTCACCGCTGCGCCGCACTTCGACAGCGTAGCGCGGCACGCGTAAGATGCACTCTCGCACCGCGCGGCACGCCAGCCGCGCCGGGTTTCCCGCACTCAGGAGACGATCATGACCAGACCGGCCAACACCCCCTGGCTCACCCCCTACCTGACCGTCGCCAACGGGCGCGCCGCACTGGACTTCTACAGCCGCGCCTTCGGCTTCACCGCCGGCAACGTGGTCGACGAAAACGGCGTGCCGACCCACGCCGAGATGCACTACCAGGGCCAACTGGTGGTGATGTTCGCGCCCGAGGGCGCCTGGGGCAGCACCGCGCGCACGCCGCGCTCGCTGGGCGTCGAGTGCCCGCAGACCTTCTATGTCTATTGCGACGATGTCGACGCCATGCACCAGCGCGCGGTCGACGCCGGCGCGGTCAGCCTGATGGCGCCGGCCGACCAGTTCTGGGGCGACCGCTACTGCATGGTTGAAGATCCCGACGGCTACCGCTGGGGCTTCGGCAAGCCGCTGGAACAGGCAGCAGGCCAGGCAAGCTGATGGCACCACGCTTCTTCGTCGGCGGCACGGACACCGTCCTGGCCGCCGAATCCGATTTTCCGCTGCCTGAGCCGGTGGTGCGCCACGTGCAGGTGCTGCGCCTGGTGCCGGGCGACGCCATGACGCTGTTCGACGGCCGCGGCGGCAGCCACGCGGCCACGCTGGTCGAGCTGGGCAAGCGCCACGCGCTGGCGCGCATCGGCGCGCATGACGCGGCCGAAGCCGAGCCGCCCTTCCGTGTCACGCTGGCCCAGGGCCTGGCCGGCGGCGACAAGATGGACTGGCTGATCGAAAAGGCGGTTGAACTGGGCGTCACGGCAATCCAGCCGCTGCAGGCCAGCCGCTCGGTGGTGCGCCTGTCGGGCGAGCGCGCGCACAAGCGCCACGCGCACTGGCAGGCGCTGGTGCAGGCCGCCTGCGAGCAATGCGGCCGCAATCGCTTGCCGGAGGTTGCGCCGGTCGCTAACTTTGAGACATGGCTGGCGCAGTCCGCGGCTGGCGGTGCCAGGCTGCTGGTATCGCCGCGCGCCACGCATTCGCTGCCAGCGTTCATCGCCGAACAGCGCGAAAGCTTGCTGGCCAGCGGCGTTACGCTGCTGATCGGCCCCGAAGGCGGCCTGGCGCCCGACGAAGAGCAGGCGGCAAGACAGGCGGGTTTCACCGGCGTGTCGCTCGGCCCCCGCATCCTGCGCACTGAAACCGCCGGGCTGGCATGCCTGGCAACCCTTAACGCCTTGCTTGGCGGATTCTGACGGCGGCGGCCATCCGGTCATCGCGTCAACCTTGCAACCCTGACTGAAAGGAGTCGACCATGGGACTACTCGATAGCGTGCTGGGCGGTGTGCTCGGACAACTCGGCGGCGCGCGTGGCGAGGCAGGCAGTACCGGAGGGCTCGACCCCAAGCTGATGATGGCGCTTGGCCTGCTGGCAACGCTGGCCATGCGTAGCCGCGGACAAGCAGGCGATGCGGCGCCTGTCGATGACGGCCTGGGCGGACTGGGCAGCCTCGGCGGGCTGCTGGGCGGCATGCTCGGCGGCGGCGGTGCCGGCGCAGCGCCCGGCGGCGCCACCGGCGGCCTGGACCTTGGCTCGCTGCTGGGCGGACTGCTTGGCGGCCAGGGTGGCGCCCCGGCCAACAGCCAGGCACTGGGCGCGGCCGCCGGCGGCATCGGCGCGCTGCAGCAGATCCTGGCGCAGGCCGGGCTGGGCGAACAGGTGAACTCGTGGATCGGCAGCGGCGCCAACCAGCCGGTCACGCCGTCGGCGCTGAGCAGCGCGCTGGGCGACACCGGCGCGCTCGAATCGCTGGCACAGACCACCGGCATGTCGCAGGATGACGTGGCCGCGCAACTGAGCGAAGGATTGCCGGAACTGATCGACCGCCTCACGCCGCATGGACATCTGCCGGCGCAGGAATAGGACCAGCACCTTGCCGGAAAGCAAAAAGCCCGCAATTGCGGGCTTTTTGCTTGACTCGCCTTGCAAGGGCTCAGGCAGTGCGCTCAGGCGAACGAATAAAACACCCGGAACTGCACCTTGCGCTCGCCCCAGAACTCGGCGGCGTCGCGGAATACGTCGAGCAGCACCTCGCGCCCTTCCTTGTCGAACTTCTGCGCGATCGGCAAGCCTTCCAGCACGATCACAAAGCCCGGCTGCGGGCCTGCCTTGTAGATCATGTCGGTCAGGCAGTCAGCCAGCGCGTCGAAGTTCTTGCCGAAGTGCTTCGGGAAGGTGAATGACGTGGCGATTGTTTCCAGGACCTCAGCCTTGCTCGCGCAATGGGCGCAATTGGCATAGAGGAAATGCTGCCCGAGATCGGCGGCCGCCTGGGCCAGCTCAGGCACGCGGAAGGCGCGGATCGACTGGACGATGTTCGGACGCACCGTCTTGAACAGGTTCATGGCCCCCTCGCTGGTGCCGTCGTTCCAACCGGGACCGGCGGGCATGGCCACGGGCGCGGTCGCGGGCGGGAGTTTTTGCATGAGCTCCTGGCTCGGCATCATCAGCACGTTGTCGTATAGGTTCTGGGCCTGCTGCTGAGCCCGCTGCCAGCCATCTCCGGCGCCGCGCTCTTCGCGGGCGGCAAGGGCGTCGCCCAATCCGAAAATGTCAGTCATCATTTGAGTATCCGTTTGAAGCTGTTGTAGTGATCTTCCGTGTAGTAACAATCGTTGGCAGCGCGTTGTTCTCCGCCGCAGACGATCCGCTTGGCTCCCCGGTTCCGGCTCCTGGCGCTCTTGACCGTGTATTCGCGGTAATACCCGCGTTCACGTTGAGGCAGGATGCGTTCGTAGTTGCCGAATCTCGATCCGTCCTTGTCATACAGGAACGGGCCGCCGGCTTCGATGCGCTCCAGGGTCTGCCGTGCATCGTTGGGCAACTGCTGCACTGCAATGGTTCCCATCCCTTCGGTCTGCACCTGCCGCGCCAGCGTCGGCTGCGCCAGGGCCAGCACCAGCGCCGCGCCGGTCATGGACCGGGCCAGCATGCGCGATGCGTGCCGCATCAGAGAAACTTGGAAACCCACGTTGCTTGTCTTGGTTGAACCGGAAATCGAGCCTGCCGCTGGTTGGGTAGACGATCTGTCCGGGCCACCCTGGCCAGCGCCCTGCGCCACCCGTAGAGGAGCGCGATGGATGCCGGCCGCACCGGGGCGCTCATGGCGAGCGCCTGTATCAAAGGCGTAAGGTTACGCGCATGCACGCAATTAATCAATCCCGGCCCGGCGGCAGCGGTAATTCTTCAATTGTTTCAATATGTTAAGCGTATGTGTGCGCATACTAACCATGCACATATGGACGTAAAAAAAGCCGGGCGAACCCGGCTTTTCGTCACATTGGCCGGCTACCGGCCATACCAAGCGGTTTAGCGCTTGGCAGAGGCATCCACCACGACCAGCGAGGTCATGTTGACGATGCGGCGCACCGTGGCCGACGGCGTCAGGATGTGCACCGGCGCCTTCACGCCCAGCAGGATCGGCCCGATCGCGACGTTGTTGCCCGCGGCAACCTTGAGCAGGTTGTACGAGATATTGGCCGCGTCGATGTTCGGGCACACCAGCAGGTTGGCTTCGCCCTTGAGCGCGCCATCCGGCACCAGCTGGTCGCGCAGCTTCTGGTCGAGCGCGCTGTCGCCGTGCATTTCGCCGTCGATCTCCAGGTCCGGGGCGCGATCGCGCAGGATGGCGAGGGTTTCGCGCATCTTGCGGGCCGAAGGCGCTTCGGACGAACCGAAGTTCGAGTGCGACAGCAGCGCGACCTTGGGCTCGATGCCGAAGCGCTTCAGTTCCTCGGCGGCCATCAGCGTGATCTGGGCCAGCTCTTCGGCGCTCGGGTCGACGTTGACGTGCGTATCCACCAGGAAGATCTGGCGGCCCGGCAGCACCAGGCCATTCATCGCCGCGTAGACCTTGTTGGTGCCGCCCAGCACCTGGTCGATATAGCGCAGGTGCGCCGCGGTGTTGCTGACGGTGCCGCAGATCATGCCGTCGGCCTCGCCCTTGCTCACCAGCATCGCGCCGATCAGCGTGGTGCGGCGGCGCATTTCCAGCTTGGCGTACTCGGGCGTGATGCCCTCGCGCGCCATCATGCGGTAATAGGCGTCGGAATAGTCGCGGAAACGCTCATCGTGCTCGGGGTTGACCACGGTGAAGTCCACGCCGGCGCGCAGGCGCAGGCCGAAGCGCTCGATGCGGTGCTGCAGCACGGCCGGGCGGCCGATCAGGATCGGGTTGGCCAGCTTTTCGTCGACGATCACCTGCACCGCGCGCAGCACGCGCTCTTGCTCGCCTTCGGCGAAGACGATGCGCTTCTTATCCATCTCGACCTTGCGCGCGGCGGCGTAGATCGGCTTCATCAGCGTGCCCGAGTGGTACACGAACTGCTGCAGCTGCAGGCGGTAGGCGTCCATGTCCTCGATCGGACGGGCGGCCACGCCGGACTTCATCGCGGCCTCGGCCACGGCCGGCGCCACCTTGACGATCAGGCGCGGGTCGAACGGCTTCGGAATCAGGTACTCGGGGCCGAACGACAGGTCCTGGATGCCATAGGCGGTGGCGACGATGTCGCTCTGCTCCTGGCGCGCCAGTTCGGCCAGGGCATTGGCCGCGGCGATTTCCATCTCGCGCGTGATGGTGGTGGCGCCGCAATCCAGCGCCCCGCGGAAGATGAACGGGAAGCACAGGACGTTGTTGACCTGGTTCGGGTAGTCGGTGCGTCCGGTGGCCATCACGGCGTCAGGGCGCACTTCCTTGACCAGCTCCGGCGCGATTTCCGGGTTGGGGTTGGCCAGTGCCAGCACCAGCGGCTTGTCGGCCATGCGCTGGACCATGTCCTGCTTGAGCACGCCCGCGGCGGACAGGCCCAGGAAGATGTCGGCACCGTCGATCACTTCGGCCAGCTTGCGCTTGTCGGTCTTTTGCGAGAAGCGCGCCTTTTCCGGGTCCATCAGCTCGGTACGACCCTCATAGACCACGCCGGCCAGGTCCGTCACCCAGATGTTCTCGATCGGCAGGCCGATGTCGACCAGCAGGTCCAGGCAGGCCAGCGCGGCCGCGCCGGCGCCCGAGGCCACCAGCTTGACCTTCTTGATGTCCTTGCCGACCACCTTCAGGCCGTTGATGATGGCCGCGGACACCACGATGGCGGTGCCGTGCTGGTCATCGTGGAAGACGGGGATCTTCATCTTCTCGCGCAGCTTGCGCTCGACGTAGAAGCACTCCGGTGCCTTGATGTCTTCGAGGTTGATGCCGCCGAAGGTGGGCTCCAGCGCGGCGATGATCTGGACCAGCTTTTCCGGGTCCTTCTCATCGACTTCGATATCGAACACGTCGATACCGGCAAACTTCTTGAACAGGCCAGCCTTGCCTTCCATCACCGGCTTGGAGGCCGCGGCGCCAATGTCGCCCAGGCCCAGCACGGCGGTGCCGTTGGTGATCACCGCGACCAGGTTGCCGCGGGCGGTGTAGCGGAAGGAATTGGCCGGATCGGAAACGATCTCTTCACAAGCGGCGGCCACGCCCGGCGAATAGGCCAGGGCCAGGTCGCGCTGGTTCGACAGCGGCTTGGTCGGCGTGACCGAGATCTTGCCGGGGGTGGGAAACTCGTGGTACTCGAGCGCCGCTTTGCGCAGCGCCTCACGCTGCTGCTGTTTCAGATCGTCTTGGGACGGGGACTGCTGAGGGCTGGTCATCGGCGCATCTTCCAATCGGTGGAGCCGTCATTGACGAGGCGGGGGACGATCGGCGGACCGGCTCCACGTGCCCGCCCTTCTCTTCCTTTGGAACCCAGCATTTTATATAGTGAAATACTATTTCACAATAAGCCTTTTACTTGGGGCACCTTTGCGATTCGGTACAATATGCCCCATCCCCCCGGGCAATACCAGCAAGCGTAGCGCCTGCCGGCAGAAGCGGCGTACCGCGCGATGGTCATGGCTGTCGTGCGCGGCAGTATCTTGCTGAAATGCCGGACGCGCCCCATCCTGACGCGCTGCGCACGCGCCGCGGGATTGCCCCGGATCGCCATTCATCTTCGCGCAACGCGCAGCCCCCGATCCGTCCCACCCGGCGGGCGAATCTTCCTGACGACGATGTCCCACGCCCAGCCAGCCCCGCTTTCCGAGTTCGACCTGATCCGCCGCTTTTTCACGCGGCCGGTGCGCAAGGCCGCGCTCGGCGTGGGCGATGACTGCGCGCTGATTGAGGGCCGCCCCGGCCACCACCTGGCCATCAGCACCGACATGCTGGTGAGCGGCCGGCATTTCTTCCCGGACGTGGCGCCGCGCTCACTCGGCCACAAGGCCCTGGCCGTGAACCTGTCCGACCTGGCCGCCATGGGCGCCGAGCCGCGCGCCTTCACCCTGGCACTGGCCCTGCCCGAGGCCGACCCCGCCTGGCTGGCCGAACTGGCCGACGGCATGCTGGCGCTGGCCGACGCCCACGGCTGCGAACTGGTCGGCGGCGACACCACGCGCGGCCCGCTGACGCTTTCGCTGACGGTATTCGGCGACGTGCCGCTGCGTGCCGCGCTGCGCCGCGACGCCGCCCGGCCCGGCGACGATATCTGGATTTCCGGCACGCTTGGCGACGCCCGCCTGGCGCTGGGCGACTGCCGCGGCGAATGGCTGCTGCCTGAGCCCGAGTTCAGCCAGGTGCGCCCGCGCATGGACACGCCCACACCGCGCGTGGCGCTGGGCATGGCTCTGCGCGGCGTGGCGCATGCCGCACTCGACATTTCCGACGGCCTGGTCGGCGACCTCGGCCATATCCTGGAACGCTCGCAGGTCGGCGCGCTGGTCGACGTCGATGCGCTGCCGCGCTCGGCAGTGCTGGCCAGCCAGCCCGATGCCATCCAGCGCGAATGCGTGCTGGCCGGCGGCGACGACTACGAATTGTGCTTCACCGCGCCCGCCGGCAGCCGCGACGCCATTGCGGCGATTAGCGAACGCCTGGCGCTGCCGCTCGCACGTGTCGGCGCGATCACGCCCGAGCCCGGCCTGCGGCTGGTCGACAGTACCGGCAACCCGACCCGGTACCAAGGCGCCAGCTTCGACCACTTCGCTGCCCCCTGACACCGGGTCGCGGGCATGTCATGATGCCGGCATCGGCGCGCTGCGCGGGCACGGGAGTCCCGCAAGCATGGCAGCGCAAGCCGGCCATAACCATAAGCAGTATCTGCATCACACGAGCCAATTTTGATGTCCACCTTGCCTCCCGGGGCCGCGCCGCGCGACCCCGCCCTGACCCTGGAAGCCGGCCAGACCGTCAAGGTCACGCGCCCGAGCGCGCGCTTCATGCTGGCCCATCCGGCCCACCTGATCGCCTTCGGCTTCGGCTCGGGCCTGTCGCCCGTTGCGCCGGGCACGGTCGGCACGCTCTACGCGTGGCTGTCCTTCGTAGTGATTTCGCTGTGGATCGAGCCCACCACCTGGCTGTGGATCATCGCCGGCGGCTTCCTGGTCGGGCTGTGGGCGTGCGCGCGCACCGCGCGCGACATGGGCGTGCACGACCATGGCAGCATGGTCTGGGACGAGATCGTCGCCTTCTGGCTGGTGCTGGCCTTTGTCATGCCGACCGGCTTCTGGGGGCAGTTCGCCGCCTTCCTGTGGTTCCGGCTGTTCGATATCACCAAGCCGGCGCCGATCGGCCACTATGACCGCACGCTCAAGGGCCCGGGCCTGCGCGGCGGCTTTGGCGTGATGTTCGACGACATCTTCGCGGCCTTCTACACGCTGCTGGTGTTTGCGCTGTGGCGCTCGTTCTGAGCCCGTATCGCCAGCCATTGCAAGCTGATTCCCCTCAAAACTACCTGTATCCACCATGTCTGTCAGCCGCCTGCTCGACCAGCTCGCCATCCAGGCCGGCGTCGCCCTTGCCGACAAATCCCTGATGCTGGCCACTGCCGAATCCTGCACCGGCGGGCTGGTGGCTGCCGCCATTACCGATGTATCCGGCTCGTCCGGCTGGTTCGAGCGCGGCTTCGTCACCTATTCCAATGAGGCCAAGTCCACCATGCTGGGCGTGCCGGCCAAGCTGATCCGCGACCACGGCGCGGTCAGCGAGGAAGTGGCGCGCGCCATGGCCGAAGGCGCGCTGCTGAACAGCCGCGCCCAGGTGGCGCTGTCGATCACCGGCGTGGCCGGGCCCAACGGCGGCACCCCGGAAAAGCCGGTGGGCATGGTCTGCTTCGGCTGGAGCAACCGCATCACCACCCATACCGAGACCCAGCGCTTTCGCGGCGACCGCGGCCAGATCCGCCGGCAGGCGGCCGAGCATGCCATGCGGGGACTGCTGGAGCTGATCCGGAACGAGGCCTGAGGCCGGCGCCCGGCAACCTCCGCCCAATAAAAAACCGCGCCGTTTCTGGCGCGGTTTTTTATTGTCTACGCCCGGTTTCAGCCGTGGCGATAGCGATTGATGGTCTCCCGCGTCTGCAGCGCGACATTGCGCGCCGCCGCCGCAAAATCCTTCTCGCGGCTGGCGTAGAGGATGGCGCGCGACGAGTTGATCATCATGCCGGTGCCGTCCGCGGTGCGCCCCGCCTTGACCGTGGCCTCGATGTCGCCACCCTGGGCGCCGATGCCCGGGATCAGCAGCGGCATGTCGCCGACGATCTGGCGCACCCGCGCGATCTCGTTGGGAAAGGTTGCGCCGACCACCAGGCCCATCTGGCCGGTGGTGTTCCAGCGCTCGCGCGCGGCCTCGGCCACCAGCTGGTACAGCGGCTTGCCGTCAACCTGCAGGAACTGCACGTCCGAGCCGCCCGGGTTGGAGGTGCGGCACAACACGATCACGCCGCGGTCCGGATAGGCCAGGTACGGCTGCATCGAATCGAAGCCCATGTACGGGCTAACCGTGACCGCGTCGGCATGGTAGCGCTCGAAGGCCTCCAGCGCGTAGTGCTCGGCGGTCGAGCCGATGTCGCCGCGCTTGGCGTCCAGGATCACCGGGATACCGGGGTGGGCATCGTGGATATAGTGGATCAGCTGCTCGAGCTGGTCTTCGGCGCGCTGCGAGTGGAAGTACGCAATCTGCGGCTTGAAGGCGCAGACCAGGTCGGCGGTGGCGTCAACGATCTCGCGGCAGAACGAAAAGATGGCGCCGCCCGCCCCGGTCAGGGATAGCGGCAGCTTCTGCGGGTCAGGATCGAGCCCGACGCACAGGAGGGAATCGTTGCGCTGCCAGGCGGCAGCAAGCTGCTCGGTGAAAGTCATGGGTACTCGGAATATCCTGGTGGCGCCGGCGCCCCATTGGCCCGGCCGGCGCGGTTGGCCACAGCGGCGTGAAAACCTTTCATCCCTGCAGCATATGTCGCTTCCGGCAATTTTACCCGCTACGTGCTATGGTTTTGCGCTTCCTCTCAAAACAAAGCGCGGCATGACGCACAGCCGCGTCCCGTCATGTCTCTCGATCGCCGCGGTATCTTCCTGCTTGTCGTGCTCACCCTTGCCTGGGGCATCAACTGGCCCATCATGAAGGTAGGCGTAGCGCACTTTCCGGCACTGGGCTTCCGCCTGCTGTGCATGGCGGGCGGGCTGGTGGCGCTGGGGCTGGCGTTGCGGCTGCGCGGCGATTCCCTGGCCGTGCCGCGGCGCGAATGGGGCACGGTGGTCCGCCTGGCCATTCCCAACATGGTGGTCTGGCACCTGTTTGCGATCTGCGCGGTCAAGATGCTGTCCTCGGGCCGGGCCGCCATCCTGGGCTACACCATGCCGATCTGGGCAGTGGTCTGGGGCCTGGTGTTCTTCCGCGAGCGCATCGGCGCCTGGGCCTGGCTGGGCATCGGCTGCGCGCTGGCCGGCACGGTGCTGCTGCTTTCCGGCGAGCTCGCCGCGCTGACCGGCAGCCCGGCCGGCACGCTGCTGATGCTGCTGGCCGCGGCCGGCTGGGGCTTCGGCACCCAATTGATAAAACGCACCCCGACCGACGTGCCCATCGGCGCCATGACGTTCTGGATGCTGGCCGTGACCCTGCCCTTCCTGGCGGTCGGCTCGCTGCTGCTGGAAGACGGCTGGCGCATGCCCACCGCCGTCGAATGGGGCGCCATCGCCTACAACGCGGTGGTGGTCTTCGCCTTCTGCCACCTGGTCTGGTTCGGGCTGGCGCGCAGCCTGCCGCCGGTGGTGTCGAGCCTGTCGATCATGTTCATCCCGGTGGTCGGCGTGTTCTCGGGCATGTGGATGCTGGGCGAGCAGCCGCACTGGCAGGACTACGCCGCGATCGTGCTGATGTTCCTGGCGCTGTCCTCGGTGATGCTGGCGCCGCTGCTTTGGCGCCGGTTGCAGGGCGCGCCGGGCTGATCGCCGGGTGGGCGCGCCGCCGGTCGTGAGCGGGCAACAGCGGGCCGCGTGCGCGGAGATTTCACTTAACAAGCCACCCTACGTTGGGCTACACTCGCGGCCATCACAATCCCGGAGAAATTACGTGGGCAGTAGCATCGGGTGTTCGAGTTGCCGCAGCAGCGCTGCGACCTCTGCGAATGCCATGTCACTGCGGGCTGCGTAACGACGACCCGCCCGGAGCACCCGGCTCCGCGCCTCGTCGGCCTCGCCCGCAGCAGAACACTGCGGGCGAGTGTCTTTCCGTGCCACCGGCGGCGCCATCCATGCGCGCCGCATCGCGTGCGGATCTTCCCTCTCCCGGCTAGCCAGCCAACCCAGGCAAACGCCATCGCCTTGTACCGCCGTGCCGAACGGCAGCCGCGGTACAGCGCGATCACGCTTGCCCGTGGCCCGGCCCTGGCAGGGCGCCTTCCGGCGTCTCGCCAGGCCATGCAGGGCATGACGGACTACCTGGGAATGCGGCGAGCCGCCTGCGCTTGTCTTCGCGCTTGTCTTTGTTTTTCGTCGCAATCAGCAATAAGGAATCCCGGGGATGATCAACCTGTTCGTCCTGCAGAAAGGCCGGCTTGCCCAGGAGCAGGTCGACGAGCGCAATGAGCTGCTGCAGCACAAGCCGATCTGGATCGATGTCGTCAATCCCGACGACGAGGAACTGAACTGGATCAAGGAAGCCTATGGCGTCGCCCTTCCCGAACTGGAAGACCTGGGCGACCTGGAAGCGTCCGCGCGATATTTCGAGGGCGAGGACGAGAATATCCATATCCGCACCGACTTCCTGCTGGACGAGGAAGAGGCCTTGTCGCGCAACGTGCGCGTGGCTTTCGTGCTGACGCGCGACGTGCTGTTCTCCATCCACGACGAAGACCTGCCGGTGTTCCGGCTGGTGCGGCTGCGCGCACGCATGCGCCCGGGCTCGGTGCGCAATGCCAAGGACGTGCTGATGGACCTGTACGCGACCGACGCCGAGTATTCCGCCGACTCGATCGAGGAAATCTACGAGCGGCTCGAAGAAGCGAGCCGCCGCGTGCTGGCCGAGAACGTGACCGATGCCGCCGCGGCCGACGTGCTGGAAACCATCGCCCGCGAGGAAGACTTGAACGGGCGCATCCGCCGCAACGTGATGGACACGCGCCGCGCGGTGTCCTTCCTGATGCGCAGCCAGCTGCTGTCGGCCGAGCAGCAGGACGAGGCCCGCCAGATCCTGCGCGACATCGACTCGATCGAGAACCACACCGCGTTCCTGTTCGACAAGATCAACTTCCTGATGGACGCGACCGTCGGTTTCATCAACATCAACCAGAACAAGATCATCAAACTGTTCTCGGTGGTGTCGGTGGCGCTGATGCCGCCCACGCTGATCGCCAGCATCTACGGCATGAACTTCAAGTTCATGCCGGAGCTGGACTGGGGCGCGGGCTATCCGTGGGCGATTGCGCTGATGGCGGTGTCGGCGGCGATTCCGCTGGTGTATTTCCGCAGGAAGGGGTGGCTGAGCTGAGGCGCTGAATCTGCCGCTGCCTTGCTCCCTCTCCCACAAGTGGGAGAGGGGAGCAAGCCCTCAGTCGGGCAGCGTGGCTGCCCCCATCCGCCGCGCGATGATTCCCGCCTTGGCGCGGAAATTCACGCGCACGTTGGCGCAGTATTCCTTCTTGTCGAAGCACTTGGGCGCCGGCAGCGCCGCGGCCAGGCGCGCGGACTGGCCCACGCTGAGCTTGTCGGCGCTGGTGCGGAAGTAGTGCTGCGCCGCGGCCTGCGCGCCGAACACGCCCTCGCCCCACTCCACCGAATTCAGGTAGATCTCGTAGATGCGCTGCTTGTCCAGCCAGAACTCGAGCATCCACGTGATGGCCAGCTCCTGGCCCTTGCGCAGGTAGTGCTGCTCGGACGACAGGAACAGGTTCTTGGCCAGCTGCTGCGTGATGGTGGAACCGCCGCGCACGATGCGCCCGCGCTTCTTGTTGCGCTCCCAGGCATCGAGCATGGCATCCAGCTCATAGCCCGGATGGTTGACGAAGTCGGCATCCTCGCTGGCGATCACCGCGCGCTTGAGGTTGCGCGAGATGCGGTCGTACGGCACCCATTGCCGGTCGATGCCGCAGTTCCAGACGTTGATGCCGCACAGGCGCCAGCGCTCGGCGCGCATGAACGTGGTCGTCGTAGGATTGATGTATTGCCAGCTTGCGATCTGCATGAAGAAGTACAGCTGCATCGCCACCACGCCCGCCGCCACGCAGCCCAGCAGGTAGCCGAGCCAGCGGACCGGGTTGAACACCGTGCGTGCGGGGGCTGCGCCGCGGCTGGCGCTGGCTGCGCGGTTGCGGTTGGCCACGGCTGGCGGCGCCCCGGTCAGCCCTTGCGTTCGGCCTGCAGCGCGGCGCGCAGCTCGGCCAGCACAGGGGCGGTGCGGGGGCGCACGCCGCGCCAGATGTAGAACGCTTCAGCCGCCTGTTCGACCAGCATGCCCAGGCCGTCGCTGGTGCGCGCGCCACAGCGCGCGGCGAACTGCAGGAACACCGTGGGCTCGGCGCCGTACATCATGTCGTAGGCCAGCACGCCTTCGCCCAGCAGGAACTCGGGTACCGGCGGCACTTCGCCATGCAGGCTGCTGGACGACGCGTTGATGACCACGTCGACGGCTTCGTCCTCGGACAGCCCGTCGAGCGCATCGAGCCCGCCGCCCCACAGCTCCACGCCGTACTGGTCGGCGGCTTCGACAAACTCTTCCAGCATGTCGCTCGCGCGCGACGCGGTGCGGTTGGCCACCACGATGCGCGACGGCCGGCATTCGATCAGCGGCAGCATCGCGCCCATGGCGGCGCCGCCGGCGCCCAGCAGCAGCACGCGCTTGCCTTCGATCAGCGTGTCGAGGTTGTCCTGGATATCGCGCACCAGGCCGATGCCGTCGGTGTTGTCGCCGTGGATCAGGCCCTCTTCGATCCACAGCGTGTTGACCGCGCCGGCGGCCTCGGCGCGCTCGGTCAGGCGGTCGGCCAGGTCATAGGCCTCCAGCTTGAACGGCACCGTCACGTTGCAGCCGTAGCCGCCCTCGGCAAAGAACTGGCGCACGGCATCGGCAAACCCGTCCAGCGGCGCCTCCAGGCGGTCGTACTGCACGGCTTCGCCGGTCTGGCGCGCAAAGGCGGCGTGGATCGCCGGCGAACGGCTGTGCGCAACCGGGTTGCCGATCACCACATAGCGGTCGGAAGTGGCTTGGGAAGAATCAGTGGATGTCATCAGCGTGCCTGCAAGCGGGTTTCCAGCCCGCTGCGCGAAAACTTGAAAGTGGAAATGACTTCGAGGATGTCCTGGCGCGACGCCATCTCGGCGGTAAAGGGGCCGAACGGCGCGGCCGCGCGCACGATCGCCACGGCCTGGCGGTCCAGCGCGGGATCGCCCGAGCTCTTGACCACGTCGATGGCATCGACGTTGTAGCCGTCGCGGTTGTAGCCGAGCTTGCCGAGCCGGTTGACGTTGATCACCAGGATCAGCTGGCCGTACAGCGGCTTGCCGTTGCGTTGCGGGAAGTCAGTGGTGCCGCGCGCCTCGATCTTGTGGCGCAGGCGGTCGTAGTACTGCGCGTAGTCGACCGCCTGGGCACTGGTGGCGGTCAGCTGGAAGCGCTTGGGTCGCTTGGCGTAGTGGTCCAGGTTGCGGCCGATCTCGGCCTCCAGCCTGGCCATCTCGTCGGTCGAGGTGCGCTCGTCCTGGCCGCGCTGCGGGGTGTCCTGGCGCTTCTCGCCGGGCTTGAGCGGCTGGTTGCGCACCGACGGCGCGGCCTCGCGCGACTGGGTCAGCAGGCGTTGCTGCTCCTGTTCCAGCTGCTCGACGCGGCGCTGCACCTGGCGCACCAGGTCGCCTTCCTGCGTCTGGGTCTGCGCGGGCAGCGGCGTGGTGGCGCGCTGCAGGTCATGGTCGCCGCCGCCGTCCAGGTTGGCTTGCGCCAGCGCGGTCGGGTTGCGCGGCTTCTGCGCCGACTTGGCATTGACCAGCACCACGTCCAGCGCGGCATCGCTGCGCTTGATCTCGAACACCTCGGGCGCGGCCACCCGCACCATCAGCAGCAGCACGTGCACGGCCACGGAAATGGCCAGCGCCTTGGCCAGCGTACTGCTGTTGTGCCACCTGGCATGCCACCAGTGGCGGGGAGCGGCGAGTGTGGCGTTCACGATGGATGGAGGGTGGCTGAAGGGTGGGTAGCGGCCCGAACCGGTCCGGGCCGGCGGCCTGGCAAGACCGGGGCCGCGGACCCCGGATCAGACAGGCATTGTAAGTGAGCGCCGCCGATTTCCGAAGGCTTCAGCCGACCGCCGGGGTGCCGGTGTCGCGCTCGCCCGACGCCGCGCCGGCATCGTCGTCGCCCGCTTCGGCCGGGGCTTCGTCCGAGACCCCGGCGGCCTGCTCGGCCGCTTCCTCGGCGGCCGCGTCGGCAGCGGCTTCGGCGGACAGCTCCGCGGCTTCCTCGTCGCTTTCCAGCTCTTCCTCGGGCACTTCGCCTTCACCGGCGAAGATCTCCAGCACCCGGCACGACACTTCCAGCGTGATCTCGTCGGTCTCGCCGATCTCCAGCAGCACCTGCGTGCCGCGCTGCGCCTGCACCAGTTCGGGCACGCGCGTGACCAGCGGGATCTCGGTAAAGCGCACCGCGCCTTCCTTGAGCACCGAGGCCACCATGCGCTCGCGCTTTTCCTGCTTGAGCCAGCGCAGGCACCAGTAGCGCTCCATGGTCGACTGGTGGTCGGCGTAGGCGGCGTAAGTGCCTTCGAAGTCCGCCACCGCGGCCAGCAGGTCGGCGTCCTTGGGCTTGAACGGCGCCACCAGCTTGGCGGTCACGCCGTGCTGGGCCACCGCCAGGATCTGCCACTGGTTGACCAGGTCGACATAGCGGCGCAGCGGCGAGGTGCTCCAAGCGTACTGCGCCACGCCCAGGCCCTCGTGCGGTGCCGGGTAGGTCTGCATGCGGGTGCGGTGCATGCCCCACGCCTTCTGCGTGCGGTAGATGCCCGGCACGCCGTTGTCGGCCAGCAGCTTGCCCCAGGTGCTGTTGGCCAGGATCATCAGCTCGGCAACGATCTTGTCCAGCGGCGAGCCGCGCTTGCGCTGTTCGATGCGCACGCGCTGGCTGCCGTCGGCCTGGTCGTCCAGGTAGAAATTGAAGTCGGCGCGGTTGTGGGTCTCGGGGCGCAGGCCGCTGGCCAGGCGCGCCTTCTGGCGCTCGTCGTACAGGTAGCCGGCAAAGTGCCACAGCTGCGTCAGCGCGTCGCGGAACGGGTAGTCGCCGGTGCCCGCGGCAAGCGCAGCCTCGGTGATGACATCGTCGAGCAGGTTGTGGCGCAGGTTGGCGGCGATCGGCACCATCTCGGCGCGGGTCTCGCTGCCGGTGATCAGCCACACGGTCGGGTCCACCGTCACATACAGCGACAGCGCCGGGCACGTGCGCCCTTCCTGCAGCGTGTAGCGCTCCACCACGGCGTCGGGCAGCATGGTGATCTTGTCGCCCGGGAAATAGACCGTGGACAGCCGCTGGCGCGCGACCGCATCGAGCGGTTCGCTGCGGCGAATGCCCAGCGCGGGCGCGGCGATATGGATGCCGATGCGCAGCTTGCCGTCGGGCAGCCTGGTCACGGACAGCGCATCGTCGATCTCGGTGGTGGTGACGTCGTCGATCGAGAATGCCTCCACGTCGGCCACCGGCAGGTCGGCGGGCGGCTCGGGCACGTCGGTTTCCGGAAAGCCCGTGCCCTTGGGGAAGCACTCGGCCAGGAACTTGGCCTCATGCAGCGCGCGCGCACTGGCGACGCCGCCGGCGGCCACCATCAGCCGCATCGGGGTCATGCCCAGCGCGGTGCAGGCGGCGTCCATGGCCTTGTATTCCAGGCTGTTCTTGTCCGGCTTGAACAGCAGCTGCAGCACCTTGTTGCGGAAGGTCTCAGGCAGCGTCAGCGCCTTGAGCTGCTCTTCGTACTCGGCCTGCACCAGCGCCTGCTGGCGCTTGCGCTCGAGCGCGGCCAGCGCCGCCTTGAGCTGGTCTTCGGGCGCGCGCTGGTAGCGGCCGCGCCCCTTGCGGCGGAAGTACACCGGGTTGCCGTGCAGCGCCATCGCCAGCGCCGCCTGCTGCACCGGGCCGGGCTCGGCGCCGTAGTACTCGGCGGCCAGCTCGGTGAAGCCGAATTCAGCCTCGGGCGCGCATTCCCACAGGAAGTCCAGGTCGATCTCGGCCATCATGTCGCCGGTCTGGCGCACCAGCTCGATTGCCGACGGCTGCGCGAACTGCAGCAGCACGTCGCGCGACTTGACCTTGGTACGCTTGCCGGCTGGCAGCTCCACCTGGTAAGCCTCGCCCTGCTGGTTCAGCACGGTGCCGGCGCGGATTTCGCCGCCTTCTTCGAACAGCAACTGCATCGATCGGTACTTTCAGAAATGCGCGGAACCGCGTCTGGCCGCCAAGAGGCGGCGCCGGGGCGGGTCCTGTGGGAGAAATGGTGCAACCGGGCGCAAATGCGTGCGAACGGAAGCGAGTGCGGCGCGCGGCGTGCAAATCGCTGGCCGCGGGCCACGCCGTATCGATACGGCCTGAGACGTGGAATGATACCGCACCCCGCTCCGGCGCCTGCGGGGGCCGGCGCCCCGGCGGGGTGCGTGCACCCACGCAGTTCAGAGCGACATGCCGCCGCTGGCCTCGATCGCCACGCCGTTGACGTAGCTGGCGTCGTCGCTGGCCAGGAAGGCGTAGATGCTGGCGATCTCGGCCGGCTCGGCCAGGCGGCGCAGCCAGCACGACGATTTCATGCCGTCCAGCACCTTTTCCGGCACGGTCTGCAGGATCTCGGTATTGACGAAGCCCGGGCACACCGCGTTCACGCGCACGCCCTTGGGGCCCAGCTCGCGCGCCCAGGTCTTGGTAAAGCCGATCACGCCGAACTTGCTGGCGGCGTAGTTGGTCTGGCCGAAGTTGCCGTACAGGCCGACCACGCTGGAAGCGTTCAGGATCACGCCCTTGCCCTGCTCGCTCATCAGGCCGGCCACGGCCTGCGCGCAGTTGAACACGCCCTTCAGGTTGACGTCGATGACGGCATCGAACTGGGCCTCGGTCATCTTGCCCAGGCGTGCATCCTTGGTGATGCCGGCGTTATTGACGAGGATGTCGACGCGTTCGTGCGCGGCCAGCACGGCGGCCACCATGGCATCGACTTCGTCGCGCCGGGTCACGTCGACGCGGTAGGCCGACACGGTGGCGCCGGTGGCGGCCAGCTTGTCGGCGGCCTCGCGCACGCGCGCTTCCTGCACGTCGCACAGGACGACAATGGCGCCGTCGGCGGCAAAGCGCTGCGCGGTGGCAAACCCGATGCCGGCGGCGGCACCGGTGATGATGGCAACCCGACCCTGCAGTTTCATCTCGTGGTCTCTTTCTTGGTTTCGGTAGTGTGTGTAGAGGGGCTTCGGTCTGTAGTCCGCAAATACCTGGGATGCGGAATCGCCTCGGTCCCCGGGGATGGCCGCGACAGCAGGTCCGGCAGGAACACTTCTGTCACGAGCATGACGCCGTCGCCGCGCCGGAACACCGAGCGCCGCGCCGGCAGCATGGGCAGTGGCGCCATGGCCGGCAGCACACGCTGCAAGGCCTGGCGCAGCGGATGGTGCGGCAGCAGCCGCGCAAACTGGAACGGCTCGCGCGCCACCGCCGGGTCGACAAACAGCCGGCCGCCCAGCGGGCGCTCGCCCAGCCCGCGCAGGAACGGCCAGTCGCGGCGCGCATGGCGCTGGCGCACCACAGTATGGGCAAATATGGCGGGAATATCGTCGCAGATCAGCAGCACCTCGCGCGTCAGCGCGGGGGTGCGGTCGTGCTGGCCCAGCACCTGCCATTCATCGGCGAGCGGGCGCTGCGGGCGCTGCAGCAGGCGCGCCACGCGAAAGCGCTCCGATGCTGCCACCAGGCGCGCGGTCAGCGAGCCGTCGTCACCGGTCACCCAGCGCCGCAGGTTGGGCGTGATGGCTGCATCAAAGGCCAGGTGCGGGCTCCAGCTGCAGCGGCGCGCGGACTGCGCGCTCATGCCGGGCCTGTGCCCGCCGGCACCTTGCCGGGGCCATAGCCGCAGAAGGCGAGCACATCGTCGACGTAGTCGGCAAATTCGCTGATGCCGTGGTCGCTGCCCTCGATCACGCGGATGTTTGCGCCCGGGCAGGCCGCGACCATCTCACGGTAGTCCAGCACTTCGTCGCCGGTGGCGGCGAGCAGGTAATAGCGTCCGGGATCGGTAATGGTGTCCACGCGCAGGTCCAGCAATTCCTGCAGATGGCGGCGCTCGACCGTGACCGAGCCGCCGCCGTGCCACAGCGGCTGCTCGCCCAGGTACGCTTCCAGGTCGGTCCAGGGATGGATGGCCGGATTGAGCAGCACGGTCCTGCAGCCATGGCGCTCGCCCAGCCAGCGGGCATAGAAGCCACCCAGCGACGAGCCGACGATGGCGATCTCCTGGTCGCCGCCGGCCTGCGCGGCGCGGATCGCGGCCTGCGCCTGGGCAATGGCCATTTCGGGCGAGACATTGAGCGCGGGGCAGGCGTAGTAGCGGCCCACGCCCCACTCGCGCATGCGCTCCTGCACCAGCCGGGCCTTGAACGACTGGGGCGAGGAGCGGAATCCGTGCAGGTACAGCAGCATGGTGGTCCTTCCCGCCGGTCAGCTTGCGGCGCCCTGGCCCAGGGCGTCCAGCAGCTTCTGGTGCACGCCGCCGAAGCCGCCGTTGCTCATCACCAGCACGTGGTCGCCCGGCTGCGCCGCGGCACGCACGGCCTGCACCAGCGTGCCCAGGTCCTGGAAGGCGGCGGCCTTGTCGCCCAGCGGCGCCAGCGATCCGGCCAGGTCCCAGCCCAGCGCGTCCTTGCCGGCCGGGGCGCCGTAGCCGAACACCAGGTCGGCCTGCTCCAGGCTGGCCGGCAGTTGCGCCTTCATCACGCCCAGCTTCATGGTGTTGGAGCGCGGCTCCAGCACCGCCAGGATGCGGGCATCGCCGACGCGGCGGCGCAGCCCGTCCAGCGTGGTCTGGATCGCGGTCGGATGGTGGGCGAAATCGTCATAGACGGTCACGCCGCCCGCCACGCCGCGCACTTCCATGCGGCGCTTGACGTTGGCAAAGCGGGACAGCGATTCGATCGCCTGCGCGGCCGGCACGCCCACATGGCGCGCGGCGGCGATCGCGGCCAGCGCATTCATGCGGTTGTGGGTGCCCTGCAGGTCCCACACCACGGTGCCCTGAACGGCGTCGCCAAACCAGACGTCGAAAGCATCCTTGCCGGGCGCCGCAGTGGCGGCGGCATCGCTCTCGCGCCAGTCGCCCACGCCAAACTGCTCGACTTCGCTCCAGCAGCCGCGCTCCAGCACGCGTGCCAGGCTTTCCTCCACGCCGTTGACGACGATCCGGCCCTGGCCGGGCACGGTGCGCACCAGGTGGTGGAACTGGGTCTCGATCGCCGCCAGATCCGGGAAGATGTCGGCGTGATCGTATTCCAGGTTGTTCAGGATCGCGGTGCGCGGGCGGTAGTGGACAAACTTGCTGCGCTTGTCGAAGAAGGCGGTGTCGTACTCGTCGGCCTCGATCACGAAAAAGTCCGATTCGGTCACGCGCGCCGAGATGCCGAAGTTCTGCGGCACCCCGCCCACCAGGAAGCCGGGGTTGTAGCCGGCATCCTCCAGGATCCAGGCCAGCATCGACGTGGTGGTGGTCTTGCCATGCGTGCCGGCCACCGCCAGCACCCACTTGCGCGCCAGCACGTGCTCGCCCAGCCATTGCGGACCCGACACATAGGGCAGGTTGCGGTCGAGGATGGCCTCCATCAGCGGATTGCCGCGCGAGACCACGTTGCCGATCACGAACAGGTCCGGCTCCAGCGACAGTTGCGCGGGGTCGAAGCCTTCGATCAGCTCGATCCCCTGGGCCTCGAGCTGGGTGCTCATCGGCGGGTAGACATTGGCATCGCAGCCGGTGACGCGGTGGCCGGCCTCTTTGGCCAGCACCGCCAGGCCGCCCATGAAGGTGCCGCAGATGCCAAGGATATGAATATGCATGGGTTCCCGGAAAGACTTGAAGCCCGCAGGCGTGGGGATTCGGCACCCGGCGTGGCGCGGCGGCACGGCGGCTGTTTCAGGCCGTGTCTTGCGGTGCGGTGGCCGGGCAGGAAGCCTCCGATTGTACCCGAGCGCCCGCGGCCTTCGCTGCACTGCGGCAGCGCGCGCACCGGTTGCGCGGGAGCGTCCGGTATCATGGGGCATGACCCGACGCACCACCCCCGACCCCACCCGCCTGCGCGAGGAAATCGCCCAGGCTGCCGCCCGGATGATCGCCGAGGACGGTGCCGACTACGCCACCGCCAAGCGCAAGGCCACCCGCCAGGTGCTGGGCGAGCAGCGCGTGCCCGGCGAATGGCTGCCCGACAACGAACAGGTCGAAGCCGAAGTGCGCGCCTACCAGGCGCTGTTCCACGCCGACAGCCAGCCCCGCGTGCTGGCACTGCTGCGCCGGCTGGCGGTGCTGGCCATGGAAGACCTGGCGCCGTTCCGGCCTTACCTGGTCGGCGCCGTGCTCAACGGCACCGCCACCGAGCACTCCGATATCTATCTGCAGTGCTTCTGCGACAGCGCCAAGGACGCGGCACTGTACCTGATCAACGCCGGCGTGGACTTCGAGACCAGCGAGAGCCGGCATTTCGGCGGCCGCGGCGAGGTCGAGACCCTCAGCTTCCTGTGGAAGGGCCAGTGGCCCGACCGCCGCGAGGCGCGGCTCCTCGCCGGCGAGGTGCGCGCGGAACTGGGTGCCCCAGTCGGTATTCATATTGCACTGTATGATGCCGTCGACGAACGCGGCGCCGTGCGTGCCGACGCCTCGGGGCGCCCGGCCCGCGCCGACCTGCAGGCGGTACGGGCGCTGGTGGACGCGCCCGGCGATGCCGACCCGGCCTGACGGCCCGCCCCCCACTTCACTGGTCCAAGCCATCCCATGACTGAAACCGTTTCCTCGCCCGCCCGCCGCTCCCGCCTCTGGCTGTGGATCGCCGTGGCCGTGGTTGCCTGCGCCGCTGGCGCACTGGCCGGCCATTTCGTGTTCTCGCCCAAGCCCGCCAGCGACCAGGCGGTGGAAACCTTCTTCCAGACACGCCTGCCCGACGCCGCCGGCGCCGACCTGGACCTGGGCAAGCTGCGCGGCAAGACCGTGGTGATCAACTTCTGGGCGCCCTGGTGCGGGCCGTGTGTCGAGGAAATGCCGGAGCTGACCGCGCTGCATGAGGAATACAAGGACCGCCAGGTGGAGTTTGTCGGCATCGGCATCGATTCAGCCGCCAATATCCAGCAGTTCACCACCAAGGTCCCGGTGGCCTACCCGCTCGCCGTGGCCGGTTTTGCCGGCACCGAGCTGTCGCGCAACTTCGGCAACAGCGCCGGCGGCCTGCCCTACACGGTGGTGATCAACCCGGACGGATCGGTCAAGTACCGCAAGATGGGACGGGTGACGGCCGAGGAACTGCGGGCCGTGCTGCCACGAGCCTGAGCTATTCTTCCGCCAAATTCGCTGAATTTCGTTTTTCTTCAGCGATTTGTTTCCCCGGGGCGCCAAAACGGCCGGAAAGTGCTTAAAGGGCCGCCAAAGCGCCGCGCAAGGTCGCCAAGCCTTGTATCGCGCGCTAGACAAATCCCTCTAAGCTACGGTAATCTCCGCGCAATTTCGTTGATCTGGTCGAGCCGCCGTGACTGCAACCCGCTCTATCCGTCGCTCAGCCCGCTACCGCAAGGTGCTGGTCCTGCATGGGCCGAACCTGAACCTGCTGGGCACGCGCGAGCCGGAAACCTACGGGCACACGACGCTTGCCGACATCGACGCGGCCCTGGCCGAACGCGCGGCAAAAGCCGGCGTTTCGCTGGATACGTTCCAGTCCAACCATGAGGGGGCACTGGTCGACCGCATCCACGCCGCACGCGCGGAAGGGGTCGAGTTCATCATCATCAACCCGGCTGCCTACACGCATACCAGCGTGGCACTGCGCGATGCCCTGGCCGGCGTGGCGATCCCGTTCGTCGAGGTGCACCTGTCCAACGTGCACCGGCGCGAAAGCTTTCGCCACCACTCCTATTTCTCCGACGTGGCGGTCGGAGTGATCTGCGGGCTTGGCTGGCAGGGTTACCTGCTGGCGCTGGACTATGTGCTGGGCCAGGAGCAGCCGCCACCCGAGAGTTCGGGGAGCTGAACTCCCAAGATTTTTTCAACAACCTGCGCGCGCCGCCCGGCGGCCTGCGCCCGTTGGCGTGCCTCGGCACGGCGGGCGCGGATTTCCGGTGGCCGGCAACACGATTCTTCCGCCGCGGCCCGTCCCGGGCAGCGCGGCCGGATAACCCGATTCAGGAGGATAAAAAGATGGACCTGCGCAAGCTGAAGACGCTTATCGACCTGGTGGCCGAATCCGGCATCTCCGAGCTGGAAGTCACCGAAGGCGACGGCAAGGTACGCATCGTCAAGCAACCGCCGCAAATCGTCGCCGCGCCGATGGCCATGCCGCAGATGCAGGCGCTGCCGCCCGCCGCGGCCGCCGCACCGGCCGCCGGTGCCGTGGCTCCGGCTGCAGAGCCCGCCGCCGCCCAGCTGCCCGCCGGCCACGTGGTGACCTCGCCGATGGTGGGCACGTTCTACCGCGCGCCGTCGCCGGGTGCCGCGCCGTTCGTCAACGTCGGCGACTCGGTCAAGGAAGGCCAGACCGTCTGCATCATCGAAGCCATGAAGCTGCTCAACGAAATCGAGTGCGACAAGGCCGGCGTCATCAAGGAAATCCTGGTCGAGAACGGCCAGGCCGTCGAATACGGCCAGCCGCTGTTCGTGATCGGCTGATCCTGACCGGCATGCCACGCCGCACGCTGCCACCGGCCACGCAAGTGGCCCCCGCAGCAGCGCCCGCGCGGCATGCCATGGCGTTGTTTGGCGCCAGGGACGTTGTGGGCTTCGCGGCCCGTTCCGTGCAGTTCCATGCAGTTCCGCGCAGTATGGCGGCCGCGGCGGCGACAGCCCCCGGGCCGCGCGCCCGGCGTGCCATTGCGGCGCGCAGCGGGACCGCTACTGTTCTCGCAGAGAGAGACCATGTTTGAAAAAATTCTGATCGCGAACCGCGGCGAAATCGCTCTTCGCATCCAGCGCGCCTGCCGCGAACTGGGCATCAAGACAGTCGTGGTGTACTCCGAGGCCGACAAAGAGGCCAAGTATGTACGCCTGGCAGACGAAGCCGTCTGCATCGGCCCGGCCCCGTCGCCGCTGTCGTACCTGAACATGCCGGCCATCATCTCGGCCGCCGAAGTGACCGACGCGCAGGCCATCCACCCCGGCTACGGCTTCCTGTCCGAGAACGCCGATTTTGCCGAGCGCGTGGAGAAATCCGGCTTTGTCTTTATCGGCCCGACCGCCGACAGCATCCGCCTGATGGGCGACAAGGTGTCGGCCAAGCAAGCCATGATCAAGGCCGGCGTGCCGTGCGTGCCCGGCTCGGACGGCGCCCTGCCCGACGACCCCAAGGAAATCCTGGCCACCGCGCGCCGCGTGGGCTACCCGGTGATCATCAAGGCCGCCGGCGGCGGCGGTGGCCGCGGCATGCGCGTGGTGCACACGGAAGCCGCGCTGATCAACGCCGTCAACATGACGCGTGAAGAAGCCGGCCGCGCCTTCGGCAATCCCGAGGTCTACATGGAGAAGTTCCTTGAGAACCCGCGCCATGTGGAAATCCAGATCCTCGCCGACCAGCACCGCCAGGCGATCTGGCTGGGCGAGCGCGACTGCTCGATGCAGCGCCGCCACCAGAAGGTGATCGAGGAAGCTCCCGCACCGCACATTCCGCGCCGCCTGATCGAGCGCATCGGCGACCGCTGCGCCGAGGCCTGCAAGAAGATGGGCTACCGCGGCGCCGGCACGTTCGAGTTCCTGTACGAGAACAACGAGTTCTACTTCATCGAGATGAACACGCGCGTGCAGGTCGAGCACCCGGTCACCGAGATGATCACCGGCATCGACATCGTCCAGGAGCAGATCCGCATCGCCTTCGGCGAGAAGCTGCGCTTGCGCCAGAAGGACGTGCAGTTCCGTGGCCACGCGATCGAATGCCGCGTGAACGCCGAGGATCCGTTCAAGTTCACGCCGTCGCCGGGCCGCATCACCGCCTGGCACATGCCCGGCGGCCCGGGTGTGCGGGTCGACTCGCACGCGTATGATGGTTACTTCGTCCCGCCCAACTACGATTCGATGATCGGCAAGATCATCACTTACGGCGCCACGCGCGAGCAGGCCATTGCCCGCATGCGCATTGCGCTGTCGGAAATGGTGGTGGACGGGATCCAGACCAACGTGCCGCTGCACCGCGAGCTGATGATGGACGCCAACTTCGTTGAAGGCGGCACCAGCATCCACTATCTCGAGCATCGCCTGGCGGAGCGCGCGAAGGCCTGACGCAACGCAACGTTATCCGCAATACACAAGCAGCAAGCAAGGAAGCCCGTGGCATTTCAGGAATGTGTGATCGAAGTGGCGCAGGACCAGGCCGAAGCCTGGTCTGATGCCCTGTTCGACCTCGGCGCGCTGTCGGTCTCGGTGGAAGACGCCGATGCCGACACGCCCGACGAGCAGCCGCTCTTTGGCGAGCCCGGGCTGGAACCGAAGCAACTCGCGTGGAACCGCTCGCGCGTGGTGGCGCTGTTCGGCGACGATGCCGATCCGGCCGTGGTGGTGGCGGCAGCCGCCAACCAGCTCGGCATCGACCCGGTGCCGGCCTACCAGCTGCGCGCGGTCGAGGACCAGGACTGGGTGCGGCTGACGCAATCCCAGTTCGAGCCGATCCGCATCGGCGAGCGCATCTGGGTGGTGCCGTCGTGGCACGATGCACCCGAGCCCGATGCCGTGGTGCTGGAACTGGACCCCGGCCTGGCCTTTGGCACCGGCAGCCATCCCACCACGCGGCTGTGCATGCAGTGGCTGGAGCAGAACCTGAAGCCGGGCGAAACCGTGCTCGACTACGGCTGCGGCTCCGGCATCCTGGCCATCGTGGCACGCAAGCTGGGCGCCGGCGATACCGTCGGCATCGACATCGATCCCAACGCGGTGGAAGCGTCGCGCTACAACGCCGAGCGCAACCGCGTGGAAGCCTCGTTCGCGCTGCCCGAATCGGTGTCCGAGGCCAGCTATGACCTGGTGGTCGCCAACATCCTGTCCAATCCGCTCAAGCTGATGGCCGCCATGCTGAGCGCGCGCGTGCGCGCCGGCGGACGGCTGGTGCTGTCCGGCGTGCTGGAACGCCAGGCGGATGAAGTCGCCGCGGCCTACGCGCCCTGGCTGCCGCTGACGGTGTGGCGCAGCGAGGAAGGCTGGGTGTGCCTGCATGGCACCCGCGGCGCCCAACCCTGATTCACACCGATGGCCGCCGTCAAGCTAGTCACGCGCTGCCCGGCCTGCCGTACCGCCTTCCGGCTGGTCGCCGACCAGTTGCGCCTGCGCCAGGGCCTGGTGCGCTGCGGCCAGTGCGAAACGGTGTTCGACGCGCGCGAGCACCTGATTGAGATTCCGCTGCCGGCCGGCGCTGCATCATCGTCGGCGTCATCGGCGCCATCGGCGGCTGCTTCGCCGGCCACCCCTCCCGCCCCCTCGGCGGCGCCCGCATCGGCTAAAGCCGCGCCTGCGCCGCAGCCTGCCTTCACCCCGACCATCGACCCCGGCTATGACGTGCCGGCGCTGGATGCGCCGACGATGCTGATGTCGTCGCCGGAGGACATGGCCATGCCGGCACCCGCCGGCATGGAAGACGCAGAGATCGAGCAGGCGCTGCGCGAAGCCAACGAAGCCGTCGCCCATCGCGATGCGCGCGAGGCGGAACGCCAGGCTGCCGGCCCGGAGGCGGCCGGGCCCGCCCCCGTCACGGCACCGGAACCCGCCGAGGATGCGCCGGCACAGCCGGCACAAGCGGCGTCCGCGTCCGCCTGGCCGGCACTCGATCACGGCGCGCTCGATACCCCGGCCGCACCGCCCCCCTCCCCGGCCGCTGCGGCGGCACCGGCAGCACCGCAACCGGCTGATGCTGACGCCAAGCCCGTGCCAGTGGCACCCGCTGCCAACATCCCCAGCGCAAGCGAGTTCCTGCGCGCGGCGTCTGCCGATGCCGGGTCCGAGCCGACCGCATGGCCGGATGAGGCATCGGCCCGCCTTGCCACCTCGCCTGCCGCGCCCACCTCACCCACCGTTGGCGACGACGACAACGCCCCCGACACCGGACAGCCGTCCAGCGTCACCGGCGGCGCCGTCGCGCGCGAGCAGACCACGCGCCGCTGGGCACGCACCGAAGCACCGGCCGGCCCGGTCTTCGCCCCCGACTTCCTGCGCCACGCGCGTGAGCGCGAGCGCGAGCGCGAACGGCAGCCCCGCAAGCCCGTGACGGTGCCCCGCTCCGCCTGGCGCGTGGCCGCCGTGGTGCTTGCCATCGCCGCTGCCGTGCAAGTGGTCTACCTGGCACGCAGCCATCTGGCCGGCCAGTTCCCGATGCTGCGCCCGGCACTCGAGGCCGCCTGCGCGCCGCTGGGCTGCGACGTGCCGCCATGGCGCGACATCGATGCGCTGCGCATCGAGACCTCGCAGCTGCAGCGCCAGGATGAAGACGGCGACACCTACCTGCTGTCGGTCACGCTGCGCAACCTGGGCCGCGCCAGCACCGCCCTGCCCGCGATCGAGCTGGTGATGACCGACCTGCAGGACCAGCTGCTGCTGCGCCGCGTGCTGCAACCCGCGGAGTACCTGGAGCCGTCGCAAAAGGCCTTTGCCGCGCAGGGTCTTCGCGCGGGCATGGAGCTGCCGGTTCGGGTACGATTCCGGACGCAGCAGGCGCCGGCCAACTATCGCGTGCTGATTTTTTACCCCTGAATCCCTGGCCCGCCGCCGGACCGGATCCGAGTCCGGCGGCAGGCCGCGCCCCCCGCTCCGGACACGAACCGGAAATCCATCAGACAACAAGGAGTAGACATGAGCAACGTCACCCTCGGCGGCAACGCCATCGAAGTCGCAGGCAAGTTCCCGCAAGCCGGCGACAAGGCCCCCGCCTTCTCGCTGGTCGGCAAGGACCTGAAGGACGTCACGCTGGCTGACTTCGCCGGCAAGCGCAAGGTGCTGAACATCGTCCCGAGCCTGGACACCCCGGTGTGCCAGGCCTCCGCGCGCAAGTTCAATGAAGCCGCCAGCGGCCTCGCCAACACCGTGGTGCTGACGATCTCGGCCGACCTGCCGTTCGCCATGGGCCGCTTCTGCACCGCTGAAGGCCTGGCCAACGTGGTGCCGCTGTCGACCATGCGCGGCGCCGAGTTCAAGGGCAACTACGGCGTGGACATCAAGTCCGGCCCGCTGGCCGGCGTGACCGCACGTGCCGTGGTGGTGCTCGACGAGAACGACACCGTCAAGTACAGCCAGCTGGTGCCGGAAATCAAGACCGAGCCGGACTACGACGCAGCCCTGGCCGCGCTGAAGTAAATCAGCGGCACGCCCGGGAACCCGCGGGTTCCCGGGCGGCAGCGGCCGCCCGCATCCCGGGGCGGCCGCTTTTTGTTTTCTGCCCGACCGATACTGCCCGCAAGGGCTCCGTTCCACCAATCACCCCAACACCTGGAGAGAGCATGGCCAGCCTGATCTGCGGCTCCGTCGCCTACGACACCATCATGACGTTCGATGGACGCTTCCGTGAACACATCCTGCCGGACCAGATCCACATGCTGAACGTCTCGTTCCTGGTGCCCGGCATGCGCCGCGAGTTCGGCGGCTGCGCCGGCAACATCGCCTACACGCTGAAGATGCTGGGCGGCGATCCCGTGGTGATGGCCACCGTCGGCGCCGATGCCGAACCCTATCTGGACTACCTGCGCAAGCTGGAGATCCCCACCGGCCACATCCGCGTGCTGCCGGAGACCTTCACGGCGCAGGCCATGATCACCACTGACCTGGACAACAACCAGATCACCGCCTTCCACCCTGGCGCAATGAGCCAGTCGCAGCTGAACCACGTCAAGGATGCGCTGGGCGGCGCCAGCGCGCCGGGCCTGGGCATCGTCGCGCCCGACAGCCGCGAGGGCATGCTGCACCACGCGCGCCAGTTCGCCGAGGCCGGCGTGCCGTTCATCTTTGATCTGGGTCAGGCCATGCCCCTGTTCAACGGGGAAGACCTGCGCGAGTTCGTTGAACTCGCCAGTTACGTGACAGTCAATGACTACGAGGCGCAGGTCCTGCTGTCCCGCACCGCCTGGACCAGCGCCGAGGTTGCCGCCAAGGTTCGTGCCTTCATCGTCACGCACGGCGAGCGCGGCGCCAGCATCTTTGCCGATGGTCGCCAGTACGCGATTCCGGCGGTTGCGGCCGAGCGCATCGTGGACCCGACCGGGTGTGGCGATGCCTTCCGTGGCGGCCTGCTCTACGGCATTGAAAACGGATTAGACTGGGAAACGACTGGCCGCCTGGCATCGCTGATGGGTTCGGTCAAGATCGCGCAACAGGGTCCGCAGAATCACTGGTTGTCGCGCGAGGAAATCGGCAACCGGTTCCAGTCTGCATTCGGGTACCGCTACGCCTGACCTGCGGCCAGCGCGTGGCTTCTTCTCGGGAAACGACATGAACAACAAGCTACGTGGCGGTGCCGTTGCCGTCCTTGCCGTCACCGCCCTGGTTGCCGGCTGCGCTACCCAATCCAACTCCAACAGCGTCTATGGCACGGGCCAGGCGCAGCGTGAACAGACCGTGCGCTACGGCGTGGTCGAAGGCATCCGCGAGGTCACCATCCAGGGTGGCCAGAGCGGTGCCGGCACGCTCGCGGGCGGTGCCATCGGCGGCATTGCCGCAGGCAGCACCATCGGCGGCGGCAACGGCGCGGTGGCGGCCGGGATCCTTGGTGCGGTGCTCGGCGGCATTGCCGGCAGCGCGGCCGAGAACAAGATCAACCAGCGCCGCGGGCTGGAAATCACCGTGCGCCTGGACAACGGCGAGATGCGCGCGATCACGCAGGAGGCCGACGAAGCCTTCCGCCCTGGCGAACGCGTACGGCTGCTGTCCTCGGGCGGCGTGACCCGGGTCACGCACTGAGCCCTCGCGGCCCCGCAGGGCCGCGCCAGGGCGCAGCAGAACGCGCCGCACCTGCAAGGGTCGCGGCGCTTTTTTTCGGCTTTGCAATTCCGTAACATTGCGGCGGACCGCTCCGCGCGCGGGCGCGCGCCCATGAAAAAACCCGCCGGGCGGATGCCATCGGCGGGTCGGCAAGACCTGGTGTCTTGCGGACCGGATACGCAGTATCCGGTCATGCGGGCACGCGCTGCGTGCCGGTGCGGTTCCTTGCGGAACGTGTAAGGTCCACTCCGTGGCGGAGCAGCTTACGGACGGTTGCCCGTCGGGAACGGCCAGGCAGCAGCCGGGTTCAGCGCGGTCTTGGCAGCCGAAGCGGGAGCAACGGCAGGGGCCGCGGCAGGCTTGGCGGCAGCCTTCTTGGCAGCCGGCTTCTTGGCAGCAGCCTTCTTGGCCGGGGCCTTCTTGGCAGCCGGCTTCTTGGCGGCAGCCTTCTTGGCCGGCGCAGCCTTCTTGGCAGCAACCTTCTTCACTGCAGCCTTCTTGGCCGGAGCCTTCTTGGCGACAGCCTTCTTGGCCACGACCTTCTTGGCGGCTACCTTCTTCACCGCGGCCTTCTTGGCCGGAGCCTTCTTGGCTGCAACCTTCTTGGTCGCGACCTTCTTGGCGGCTACCTTCTTCACCGCGGCCTTCTTGGCCGGAGCCTTCTTGGCTGCAACCTTCTTGGTCGCGACCTTCTTGGCGGCTACCTTCTTCACCGCGGCCTTCTTGGCCGGGGCCTTCTTGGCCGGGGCCTTCTTGGCGGCGGCCTTCTTGGCCGGCGCCTTCTTGGCTGCGACCTTCTTCACAGCGGCCTTCTTGGCCGGTGCCTTCTTGGCGGCCGGTGCTGCCTTCTTGGCGGCTACCTTCTTCACAGCAGCCTTCTTGGCGGCCGGCTTGGCGGCCTTCTTAGCCGCCGGCTTTTTCTTTGCAGCAGTTGCCATGGATAACTCCTTCACTAGAGAGTGAATATCGAATGACCTAAGTTGGCGACCCGACCGACCCGAGGCGCACTACAGCAGCGCGGCCCCAGTCGAGCGAGCGATTCATCGGCGTGCGGCCCGACCACTGCTGCACGCTAATGAATTTGGTTGCAGGCGCACCGCCCCTGGCGGTGACTTGGCGGCCGGAGCGAGCCCGCAAGCGGGTCTCGGGCACGTGCCGCGCCCTGGAATATTCGATCAGCCCGCACCGCCCGTTGAGCCGGCGCACGGCCAGAAATGAGGAGATATCGGACAGCTGGCCCGCGGTGCGGGCTTGGCCTCGCGCACGGCAGACGGCATTCATTCGGTGGTAGCGGGTCCAACCCGTTAATGGACCAAGGGAGACTGCACGCGTTTTAAGAAGCCGGTCCGGCCTGGTCTGCGTCAAAGTTCTCGTGCTCCTCAGCTACTACCTTCGTCACTGCATCGAAGCGCGCATCGCGCTCGTCGTTCCATCTTGCTTCCTGCTTCTCTGCAATGAAGTGAGACTCTTGTCAAGGCGAATCATAATTCGTTTGCACGATGATGTTAAGAAAAAAGTGCAAAAAAACTTGCCTGCATGTATCGCTCGAACTAGTTCTCACGCGCAGGGTCACGAAGACGTTGCCGATAGCATCGCAACGCGTCGCTCGCACGCTGGTGCCGACGCTCGTTTCGCACGCTCGCACATGCAGCGCGACACCCCATCGCACGCACCGCGCACCGCAGCTTTTACACGCCGCGACAAACCCTGACGACCAGCATCGCAACGCGCGCCTGACGACTGCGCAATGCCGCTGCGCGCGTCATCGCGTTTTCCGAAAAGCCGCATGGACAAAGGCTTTGCGGGCGATGCACCGATACGCGTGCGGCAGCCTTCGACTGGCGCGGACACGTTCCTGATCGCGCGCGCGCCGCGCTGCGCGACACACGCCCTGCATGCTTTACACAGTCGGCAGCGCACGCACGCGCCCTTATGCGACCAGGCCTCGGCCATGCTCGCTTCGCGCTTCGCGCGACACCGTCGCACACACCATCCAAGAGTGATGCGTGCACGCAACGGTTTGCATCGACGCAACAGCGCGAAGGCATCGCGAGGTCATCAAAGCGTTGCGATCGAGCCAAGCCGCGACGCTCGCGAAGCATCGCGGCAACACTTCGGCAGACGCTTCGATCAAGCCATCGGCATGCGTGTTCGATCCGCGCGCTTGCCGAGCGATCCGGATCGCGCGCGCCGTGCCTCGCGTGTTCGCGCTCTCACCCTCGCGACTCTGCGCGCCACTCGCCTCGCCCTGCCGGCAGCGCGTCGTACGTCCGCTTAGAGGATTGCTTCAGCGCCCGCCCGCCGGCGCCTTTTGCTGCATCACAATAACCCGCAAACGGCGGCTGCATGCGGCTTTCCGGGTAGCAGGCAATGGCCGCGGAAAGGCGCGCGCCGCGCCGCGCCGGATTGCGGCGCGCCCCCGGCGCCAGTAGATTGGCGTGGCTACGAACCTCAAAGGAGACATCATGCGCATCCATTCCCCCCTTGCTTCGACCCTGCGCGCCGCCGTGATCGCCGCAACCCTGCTCGGCAGCGCCGCGGCGATGGCGCAGGCCACGCCCAGCGGCATGTGGAAGACCATCGACGACAACACCGGCAAGCCGCGCGGGCTGGTGGAGATCACCGAGAAGAACGGCGTCTTCAGCGGACGCCTGGTCAAGACCTTCGTCGAGAGCGACGGCAAGCCGCGCGTGTGCGACAAGTGCACCGACGCACGCAAGGACCAGCCCGTCATCGGCATGACCATCCTCTCCGGCCTGCGCAAGACCGGCGACAACGAGTGGAGCGGCGGCGAGATCCTCGATCCGGAGAACGGCAAGGTCTACAAGAGCAAGATGTCGCTGGCCGAGGACGGCAACAAGCTCAACGTACGCGGCTTCATCGGCATCAGCCTGATCGGCCGCACCCAGACCTGGGAACGCGACCACTGACCCTGCCGGCACGGCGCGGGACTCAGGGGTTCTCCGGGGCATGCCGTTGCGTGTCCCCGCCGAACGAGAAACGGCAGTCGAAAAAAAACCGGGCGGTTCATCACCGCCCGGTTTTTTTGTCCACGATGCTGCGCTTTACATCCGGTAGCGCAGGGTGGCCATCACGCTGCGCGGGGCACCCGGCATGTTCAGGTTGGGGCTCGTGCCATGCGCGGACACGATGTAGCCCTTGTCGAACAGGTTGTACAGGTTCAGCTGTGCCTCGAAGGAGCCGCGGCGGTACCAGGCCATCGCATCGGCGGTGACATAGCCGGGCAGCGTCACGGTGTTCAGCGGGTCGGCATAGCGCGCGCCCACCAGGTTCAGGCCGGCGCCAACGCCGAAGCCGTGGCCCAGGTCCTTGGTCAGCCACGCGTTGCCGGAGTGGCGCGGCGTGATGGTGGCGCGCTTGCCCTGCAGCGCGGCGGTGGACTTGGTGACGGTGGCATCCAGGTAGGCGTAGCCGGCCAGCATGCGCCAGCCGCCGCCGAGTTCAGCCGCGCCGGAGATCTCGATGCCGTCGGTGCGCTGTTCGCCGATCGGCAGCAGCGCCGTGTTGGTGGCGTTGGCGATCTTGATATTGCTGCGCTCCAGCCTGAACACCGAGATCGTCGTGCTCGCCTTGCCGTTCAGCCAGTCGTACTTTGCGCCCACCTCGGTGTTGTTGGTGGTCTCCGGTGCCAGGTCGGCATTGTTGGCCGCCAGCGCGAAAGCCTCGCCGGAGGGCTGGAACGACTTGCTCCAGGACACGTAGTACGACTGCGACTTCGACGGCTGCCACACCAGGCCGGCGCGCGGGCTCCAGGCGGTGTCGGTGCGCGACAGGTTGCGCTGGCCGGCGATGCGGGTCTGCGTCTCCTGCTGGAAGTTGTCGTAGCGCACGCCCAGCAGCGCCTTCCACTGCTCGCTGAAGGTGATCATGTCCTGGGTGTAGAACGCCAGGGTATTGAACACGCCAAGGTTCGACGTGCCCGGCGTGCCGGGTGCCTGGCGCGGCAGCGCCACCAACACCGGGTTGAACAGGTCGAAAGCGATCGGCAGGCCGTTGGCGCCGACCACCGGCTTGGTGTTGTTGACCTGGTCCTTGTTCTGCTGGCCGATCTCCATGCCGTACAGGATCTCGTGCTTCATGCCCAGGAAGGTGGCCTTCTGGGTCAGGTCGGTCTGGTTGAACCAGCCATGTTCCTCGCGGCGGACATTGCCGTGGTTCATGGTGAGGGTGCGCGCCGCCTCGTTCACCGTGTTGGTCAGCGTGTTGTTGCGGTCCAGCGAGTAGTGGTAGTAGCGCGTAGCGTTGCGGATCGACCAGTTCTCATTGAAGCGATGGTTGACCGTGGCGGTGCCGGAGAACACGCGCGACTGCGAGTAGTCGGCATCGCGCGCGTTGGCCGCGCCGTAGTAGCGCGAGGCCGGCACGTCCACCGGGCGTCCCTTGTAGGCCGGGATGCCGAAGTCGGTCACGCGGCGGTCTTCCAGGTAGTCTGCCTGGAACAGCACGGTGGTTTCGGGAGCGATGCGCAGCTCCAGCGACGGCGCGATCGCCGAGCGGTCCAGGAACTGCTGCGAGCGGTAGCTGTTGGCCTTCTCCACCGCGCCGGTCACGCGGAAGGCGGCGGCGCCGTCGGCAAACACGCGGCCCACGTCGGCTTCGGCGCGGCGGTCGGCCCACATGCCGTAGCTGAGTGCGAAGTCGGTGACGTCGATGCCCGGCTTCTTGGTCACGCGGTTGATCAGGCCGCCCGACGAGCCGCGCCCGTACAGCACCGCCGCGGGACCCTTGATGACTTCGACGCGGTCGACATTGGACATGTCGCGGAAGTACAGCGCATCGTCGCGGATGCCGTCGACGAACTGGTCGGCGATGGCGGAAAAGCCGCGGATCGACACCTGGTCGCGCTGGCCGTCGCCGTGCGAGAACGACACGCCCGGCACGTTCTTCAGCGCATCCTGCATCGAAGTGGCGTGCTGGTCGCGCATGACATCGGCGGTGACCACGTTGACGGTCTGCGGGATGTCGCGCAGCGGCGCCTCGGTCTTGGTCGCGCTGACCGCATTGGGCGGGTTATAGCCGGTGCCAAGCTCGCGGCTGACATCGGCCCTGACCGTGACCTCAGGCAACTGCGCCGAAGCGCCTGGCGCGGCCTGGGCCCACGTCAGCACCGGTTGAAATACGAAGCTCCCCGCCACCGCGGCACAGATCGGGTGAAGTTTTATTCTCATTTCCCTGTAATCGGCTGTAATAGTTTTGAAAACGCGGGCGCATTATCGATTACAGGATTGCCAGGGTCAACGAGATTGCGAATTATTCCTATTCGCGATCAATATATGTTGCTTTCGACACAAGTGGCGGTTGCCACAGTCCGTCTTGTGATCCATTCCCCGACTTGAGGTGTCGTACTGAATGCCCGTCTCTTAGCCCAGCTGCCCGGCAAGCGCATCGCGCGCCTCGGCTACAAACGCTGACTCCCCGCGCCGCGCGGGCAGCAGGAAGAACTCCGCCTCAGGCAGCCGCGGCAGCCCCAGCCGTGCAATGGTGGCGGCGTCCAGCGGCGCCACGCCGGGGCCGATCGCCGAGGCGTTCAGGCACGACATCCCAAGCCCCGCCGCCAGTGCCAGATGCAGCCCCGCCACGCCTGACGCGGAGTGCGCAATCTCGAACGGAAGCCGCTTGCGCAGCAGCAGCTGCACCACGTACTGATGCAGCGAGCAGGTATCGGGCAGCAGCACCAGCGGCAGCGTCGCGGACAGGCTGTCGGCCTCGGCCGGCGCGGCTACCCAGGCCAGCGGCTCACGCCGCAGCACAGTGCCGCGCGTGCCCTGCCCGCGCGTGCCCGGCAGGCGCATGCTGAGGCCGATATCGAAGGTGTCCATCTCCGCAGCGGCGTCGATCGCCGCGCTCTTCATCACCGTCACGTGCAGGCGCAGGTAGGGGTAGCGCTCGCGCAGGCGCCGCAACATGCCGGCGATCTCGCCCGGGCGGAAGTAGTCGGTCACGGCCAGCCGCAGTTCGCCCGCCAGCGCGTGGCCGCGCAGGTCCTGCAGGGCCAGCTCGTTGAGCGCCAGGATGCGCCGCGCGTGTTCCAGCAGCCGCTCGCCCGCCGGCGTCGGCACCGCGCCATGCCGGCCGCGCGACAGCAGCGGCACGCCGGCGCGCTCCTCCAGCTTGCGCAGCTGCTCGCTGACCGACGACTGCGACAGGAACAGCCTGGGCGCCGCCGCCGACAGGCTGCCGCTGTCCGCGACCGTGACAAAGGTGCGTAACTGGTCGGTTTCGAATCCACGCATGGCAAGGCTCCGGCAAGGGTGGCATTACTTCGGATAATCCGATGGTACGCATCGAATATTCCCGCTTTTCCGATACTACACCACCCCCTACCATGGCATCACCAACCCACGAAAAACCAAGGAGCCAGCCATGCCCCACATCGTCCTGCACCTGTCCGGCCAACCCGATGCCGACCTCACCCGCCGCAGCGCCAGGGCGATCGCCGACCTGACCGAGCGCGTGCTCGGCAAGAAGCGCGAGGTGATTGCCGTCACGGTCCAGTACATCCCGCACGACAGCTGGATCATCGCCGACGTGCCGCTGTCGGAGCAGGGCCGCAACGCCTTCCACCTGGACATCAGCGTGACCGATGAAACCAACACCAAGGCGGAGAAAGCGCAGTTCACCGAGGCCGTGTTCGAGACCATGTCGGGGCTGCTGGGCAAGCTGCATCCGGTGTCGTACGTGCACGTGATCGACGCCCGCGCCGCGGCCTATGGCTACGGCGGGCGCACGCAGGAGTACCGCCACCAGCACGGCTGAAACGGCGCATCTCCCTCATGCCGGCAACTGTCATCCCAGTGCCCCCGCGGCGAGACCGGAGGTTACGCCGCGGGCCAAGCTGTGGCAAAGTCGCCGGCTGATCCCTTTTCCTGACGGACTGACAGAGACAAGGCGCCACAAGCGCCAGGCCCCGCGCGGCAACGGACCGCACCTCAGGACAAGGCAACCCTGAAGGAGATCCGATGTCGTTTCTGATCGTGCTGGCAGCCCTTGCCTTTCTGATGTTCGCCGCGTACCGCGGCTACAGCGTGATCCTGTTCGCGCCCATCGCCGCGCTGGGCGCGGTGCTGCTGACCGACCCGTCCGCGGTCGCGCCGGTGTTCACCGGTATCTTCATGGAGAAGATGGTCGGCTTCGTGAAACTGTATTTCCCCGTGTTCCTATTAGGCGCGGTATTCGGCAAGGTGGTCGAGCTGTCCGGCTTTTCCGAGTCCATCGTCGCCGCGGCGATCCGCTATATCGGGCGCTCGCGCGCCAATGCGGTGATCGTCACGGTATGCGCGCTGCTGACCTATGGCGGCGTGTCGCTGTTCGTGGTGGTGTTCGCGGTCTATCCGTTCGCGGCCGAGCTGTACCGCCAGAGCAACATCCCCAAGCGGCTGATGCCGGGCGCGATCGCACTGGGCGCGTTCTCGTTCACCATGGATTCGCTGCCGGGCACGCCGCAGATCCAGAACATCATCCCCACCAACTTCTTCAACACCACCTCCTGGGCCGCACCGGTGCTGGGCGTGGCCGGCTCGCTGTTTATCCTGGTGGTGGGCCTGAGCTACCTGGAATGGCGCCGCCGCGCCGCCGCCGCGCGTGGCGAAGGCTACGGCACCAACCTGCGCAACGAGCCCGAGCGCAGCCAGTCCGGCAAGCTGCCGCACCCGCTGCTGGCGCTGCTGCCGCTGGTGGTGGTGGGCGTGGCCAACTTCTGGCTGACGCGGATGATCCCGCTCTGGTATGGCCCTTCCAACAGCGTGGCGCTGCCGGGCCTGCCCAAGCCGGTGGAAACCAAGATCGCCAGCGTGACCGCGATCTGGGCAGTGGAAGGCGCGCTGCTGCTGGGCATCGCGGTGGTGCTGGTGACCGCCTTCGGCGCCCTGCGCGAGCGCTTTGCCGAGGGCACCAAGGGCGCCGTCGGCGGCGCGCTGCTGGCGTCGATGAATACGGCATCGGAATACGGCTTCGGCGGGGTCATCGCCGCCCTGCCCGGCTTCCTGGTGGTCAGCGACGCGCTGCGTGCGATTCCCAACCCGCTGGTCAATGCCGCGGTCTCGGTCAGCACGCTGGCCGGCATCACCGGCTCGGCCTCGGGCGGCATGAGCATCGCGCTGGCGGCGATGTCGCAGACCTTTATCGCGGGCGCACAGGCCATGCAGATCCCGCTGGAAGTACTGCACCGCGTGGTGTCGATGGCCAGCGGCGGCATGGACACGCTGCCGCACAACGGCGCCGTGATCACGCTGCTGGCGGTGACCGGCCTGACCCACCGCGAGTCCTACCGCGATATCTTCGCCGTCACAATGATCAAGACCGCCGCGGTGTTCTTCGTCATCTCGGTGTATTTTCTGACCGGACTGGTCTGAAGCAATCCCGGCCCGCGCGGCTTGTACATTCCAGGTGTTGTTAACTAGTGTGGTTGGGTGCCGCCCGGCACCTGACCCGGCAAACCAGGAAGCCGACACATGAAGCAAGTCACCCTGCCCGACGGCGAGCGCATCCCGGCGCTCGGCATGGGAACGTGGAATATGGGCGAGTCGCGCGCCGCACGCGCCGAAGAAATCGCCACGCTGCGCCTGGGCCTGGACCTTGGCCTGCGACTGATCGATACCGCCGAGATGTATGGCGAGGGCCAGTCCGAGGAGATGATCGGCGAGGCCATCGCCGGGCGCCGCGACGAGGCCTTCCTCGTCAGCAAGGTCTATCCCTTCAACGCCAGCCGGCGCGGCACCGTGCAGGCCTGCGAGCGCAGCCTGAAGCGGCTGCGCACCGACCGCATCGACCTCTATTTATTGCACTGGCGCGGCGGCGTGCCGCTGGAAGAGACCGTGCAGGCCATGGAGACACTGCAGCGCGACGGCAAGATCCGCCGCTGGGGCGTGAGCAACCTGGACCTGTCCGATATGCAGGAGTTGTGGGACGCACCGGGCGGCGACCGGCTGGCCATCAACCAGTTGCTGTACAACCTGGGCCGGCGCGGCATCGAATGGGACCTGCTGCCGTGGCTGCGCCAGCGCGGCGTGCCGGTGATGGCCTACTCGCCGATCGAGCAGTCACGCCTGCTGGGCAACCCCGGTCTGAAGCGCTTTGCGCGCGACCACGGCATGACGGCGGCACAGGCGGCGCTGGCCTGGCTGCTGGCGCAGGACGGCGTCATCGCCATCCCCAAGACCAGCCGGCGCGAGCGCCTGCTGGAGAACCTGGGCGCGCTGTCGCATACGCTGTCGGCCGCCCAGCTGGCCGAGCTCGACCGCATCTTCCCGCCGCCCGACGGCCCGGGCCCGCTGGAAATGCTTTGACCAGGCTGCCGCGCGCGTGCCCTCAGGGCACGCGGGCCACGTAGCGCTCGCGCTCGACGTAGCGCACCAGGTAGCTGCGCGCCTTCTCGCGGGTGTCGGTGGTCACGCGCGCCGCTGCCTGGCGCGCGCTGCTCTTGCCGTGCGACGACGACATCTGCCCATCCAGGTAGGTGCGGAAGGAATCATGCATGGCGCCCAGCTCAGGCTCGCACGCGGCCAGCGCCAGGTTGGCCACGTCCTTGGGCTGGCCCTTGGCCGACAGGTTATCGTTGGCCTTCTTCTGGGCGCAGTCCATGTATTTGGCGCGCAGCGCCTGCCAGCCGCTGCTGTCGACGGCCGACTGCGATCCGGCAGCCGCGGCGCCGGCGTCATTGGAAGGACCCGAAGGATGTGAAGCGCACGCGGCCAGGAAGGCCAGCGGCAGGGCTGTCAGGAGTTTTTTCATGGCTGGATGATGCGGTCACGGCGCATTGGGCCGTCCCATGTTCAGCCATGGGACGTTCCGGGCGCAAGACTGGCTATTCTTGCCGCGAATGGCCTCCCGGCACCACCTTCGTCACAAATGGAAACGTCTCTGCGCGGTCCGGCATTTGCCCGGGTGCTTCCGGCGCCTATGCTTCAAAGACGACAACAACACCAAGGAGACGAGATGAAACGTCGAACCTTCCTTTCGGCCAGCGCGGGTCTGGCCCTCGGCAGCCTGGCCCTGGGTGCCTGCACCACCACCAAGCCCGATGCCCCCACCGACAAGGCCGCGCGCCGGCGTGAGCTGGACTCCGGCGTGGACGGCACGCTGTCGCGCCTGTACAGCTCGGTCCAGGGCTCGCGCGAGCTGGGCAACCGCGCGCGCGGCATCCTGGTGTTCCCGAAGACGCTGTCGGCCGGCTTTATCGTCGGCGGCGAGTATGGCGACGGTTCCCTGCGCTCAGGCGGCGCCACGCGCGGTTATTACCGCCTGGTCTCCGGCTCGGTCGGCTGGCAGATCGGTGCGCAGTCCAAGTCCGTGATCCTGATGTTCCTGACGCAGGACGCGTATGACAAGTTCGTGCGCAGCGAAGGCTGGGTCGCGGGCGTCGATGCCACCGTGGCCGTGGCAACGGTTGGCGCCAGCGGCGTGCTGGACACCAAGACCGCCCAGCAACCCATCGTCGGCTTCGTGATGACCAATGCGGGCCTGATGGCGGGCCTGAGCCTAGAGGGCAGCAAGATCACCAAGCTCGACCTGTAAGGGCGGGCTTGCGGTGACCGCCGCGCGGCTTGCGTTCCGCGCGGCGCCCTCATTTTTCGCGACCGCGCGCCGCGAACGGATAGAATTCGTCCCTTTGGCCGAATTCCCATGTGGTTCAAGAATCTGCAGGTCCATCGTTTCTCCGCCCCGTGGTCGCTGAGCGCCGACGAGGTCGAAGCCAGCCTGGCGAAGCACGCCTTCTTCCCCGGTACCAGCCTCGAAATGCAAACCCAGGGCTGGGCCTCGCCGCGTGACAACGGCCAGCTGGTCCATACCGTCGGCGGCCAGATGCTGCTGACGCTGCGCACTGAAAAGAAGCTGCTGCCCACCACCGTGGTCAACCAGGTCACGCGCGCCCGCGCCGCGGAAATCGAAGAGCAGCAAGGCTACAAGCCGGGCCGCAAGCAAATGAAGGAACTGAAGGAGCAGGTCACCGAAGAACTGCTGCCGCGCGCCTTCAGCATCCGCCGCGACACGCGTGTGTGGATCGACCCGGACAACGGCTGGCTTGCCATTGACGCCGCCGCCACGGCCAAGGCCGATGAAGTGCGCGGCATGCTGTTCAAGGCACTGGATCCGCTGCCGCTGATCAACCTGCACGTCAACCAGTCGCCGGTGGCAGCCATGACCGAATGGCTGGCCGGCGATGCGGCACCGGGCGGCTTCACCGTCGACCAGGAAATCGAGCTGCAGTCCGGCGCCGAAAGCAAGGCCACCGTGCGTTACGTGCGCCACCCGCTGGACCCGGAAGACCTGCGCCGCCATATCGCCGCCGGCAAGCGCTGCACGCGCCTGGCGATGACGTGGAACGACCGGGTCTCGTTCGTGCTGACCGACGGGCTGGTGGTGAAGAAGGTGGCGCCGCTGGACGTGATCAAGGAACAGGCCGACGGCACGGCGCACGATGAAGACGAGCGCTTCGACGCCGATTTCACCATGATGGCCGGCGAACTCTCCGGCATGCTCGGCGACCTCACCGAGGCGCTGGGCGGCGAGCGCAAGGCGTAAGCCGAACCTCTTGCAGGAACCGTGGCGCTGTTGAAGGACAGCGCCACGCAGGCGATTACTCCATCCAGTTCACCTTCGGGAACCGCTTGGCGAATCCCTCCGGCATCGCCACCACTTTCTTCCCCACGTAGTCGAAGAAGACAAAGCCCGACTTGGCCATCGCGATCAGCGTGCCGTCGGCCGGCCGCGTGATGCGGAAGATGATGTCGCCGCCGTACTTGTTGAAGTCCATCACCCCCACCTCGAACTGCAGCTGGTCGCGCGCATGCGCCTCGTTGCGGTACATCGTGGCCAGGTCGGTCACGATGATGCCGACGCCTTCCTGCCGCACATCCTCGCTGCCGAATTCATACAGGAAGCGCGCCCGCGCCTCGGAGATCATCGAGATCATCGAATCGTTGGCCAGGTGGTTGGCCGAGTTGATGTCGGTCACGCGCACGGTCAGGTGCGTGGCGTAGCAGAACTGGTCGGCAGGCAGGTCGAGTTTGAGGCGGGCCATGATGGAAAAGCAAAAAATGGATCGGACGCCGCACGGGATCAGGCAGGCAAGCAGCAGAGACAGCGGCGGCGCCCATCATAAGGGAAACGTCGGCTCGGATTGCGGCACTGCCGCAATAACCCTCCCGCACAGGCCCCCGGGTAAGTACTCCCCACTCTTTTCGTCCATCCCGCCGATGCCCCGCCATGGCGCTGCCTCGTAGGCTGCGGGTTGCCGTGGTCACTGGCGCCCTGGCGCACCCGTACCGCGCACCGACACGATGTCAACGACTGGAGGAAACACCATGCAAGCCGACCGCCGCAAAGCCCTGCACTGGCTGGGAGCAGGTTCCCTGGCAGCCACCGCCTCGACTCTTGGAATCAGCCGGGCGTGGGCCCAGCAGGCTTACCCGTCGCGCCCGGTGCGGGTGGTAGTGCCCTACCCGCCCGGCGGTGCCACCGACGTGCTGGCGCGCGCGCTGGGCGATCCGCTCAGCAAGCTGTGGCAGCGCCCTGTGATCGTCGAGAACCGCCCCGGCGTGGGTGGCATGATCGGCGCCGACGTGGTCGCCAAGGCGCCGGCGGACGGCTACACGCTGCTGCTGGGCTTGCCCAGCCTGGTGCAGACGCCCTATATGGTGGCCAAGCCGCCGTTCGATCCGCTGCGCGACCTGACCGCCATCTGCCAGCTGTGCACCTCGAGCCTGGTGCTGACCGCCAGCAGCGCCATGCCGCGCACGCTGCCGCAGATGGTCAGCCTGGCCAAGTCCCAGCCCGACAAGTATTCCTATGGCACCTATGGCATTGGCACCGGCGCCCATCTCTATATGCAGGTCTTTCTCAAGGGAGCTGGCGCCGAACTGGTCCATGTCCCGTACAAGGGCGAAGCCCCCATCGCCACCGACCTGATCGGCGGCCAGATCTCGCTGGGAACGCTGTCGCCGATGACGGTGCGCCAGCATGCGCGCACCGGCAAGCTCCAGCCGCTGGCGGTCACCGGCAATACCCGCGCGCCGATGCTGCCGGATGTGCCGACCTTCCAGGAACTCGGCTACAAGGGCCTGGACGGCCCGGCCTGGCTGGGCCTGTTCACCACCGCCGGCACGCCGCAGGCCATCGTCGACAAGGTCTCGGCCGATGTGGAAACGGTGATGGCCGCGCCGGACATCCGCCAGCGCCTCGCCGAGCTGGGGCTGATCGTCAAGACGACGCAGCCGGCGGCGTTCGCGGCGACGGCCAGAGCGGACCAGGCGTACTGGGGCAACGTGATCAAGGAAAACAATATCCGGCTGGATTGAGGCATGGTGTTGCCGGCATCGGCTCAGATGCCGGCTTCCCCGCACCAGCGCACCAGCGCGTCGCGGAAGTCGCGGCACAGCGGCGACAGGTAGGCGCTGGATCGCCAGAACACGGCCAGCTCATACTGCCAGCACATGCCATCGCCCTCCACGGCTTCCAGGCCCTGCGCCACCGCCTGGCCCAGCAGCCGCTGCGGCATGATGCCGAGCAGGTCGGTGTTGCGCAGCAGGTCCGCGAATGACACTGACGAACTGGTGCTTTCCACGGTCACGCGCGGCGGCGGCAGGCCCCGGCTGGTGAAGCGCCCCTCGAAGCCGCTGCGCACATAGAGCGAGGTGGCGGGCGCCACCCAGTGCTCGTCCACCAGATCGGCCAGCGAGCGGAAGCGCGCGCGCCGCGGATGCCCCGCGCGCGCCACCACCTGCAGCGTCAGCGCGCCCAGCGGCAGGTACTCGACGCCATCGGTTTCGCCGTCCGGCATGGCGGCGCAGACCAGGTCCACCTCGCCGCCCTGCAGCGCGGCCATCAGCTGCGGGCTCAGGTGCGTGGTGATCGAGAACCTGGCCAGCGGCCGGCTGGCCAGGAACTGCTCAAGCAGCGGCGAGAACAGCGACGGCACCACGTGCGGCAGCGTCGCCACGCGCACCTGGCCGACGCGCGCCTGGCGCTCGTCGTTGATCTCGTTCTCCATATCGTCATTGGCCAGCACGATGCGCCGCGCGTGCGCCAGCAGCTTGTGGCCCACCGGCGTCAGCATGACGCCGCGCGGCATGCGCTCGAACAGCTGCAGTCCGGCCTCGCCCTCCAGCCGCGCCAATACCTTGGACAGCGACGACTGGGTCAGCCCCAGCGTGCCGGCAGCCTTGTGCAGGTTGCCGTGCTCGGCCACCACCAGGAACAGTCTGAGGTCTTCGGTCTTCATGCAGCGATTCCTGTGGTTGGCCGATATAGCGCGATGTTGCGACGGTGGCCGGGGCATTTTAGTCCGCGATTCCGGTTCGGAATCGGTTTGCCGGGCGCCGGCATCAATGCGCGCCGACATGCGCCATAGACTTTTCCGCATGCAGCACAGGACGGCGATCGCGCAAAGCCCGGACCACACGGGACGCTTCGAACGCATCCGGCAACCAGCCCGCCCGCGCTGCCGCAGACCAGACAAGGAGACCACATGCCCCGCCCACCCGACGCCCGCCGGCGCACACTGCTCAAGGCCATGCCGGCCGCCGCGCTCTTCCCTGCCATGCTCAGCCTGCCCGCCACCGTGCGCGCCCAGGCCTGGCCCGCGCGCCCCATCACCCTGATCGTGCCCTTCACCGCCGGCGGCGCCACCGACGTGCAGATGCGCGCGCTGTGCCTGGCGGCATCGAAGACCCTGGGCCAGCCCATCGTGATCCAGAACCAGCCCGGCGTCAGCGGCACGCTCGGGCCCGCCGCGATGGCGCGCAGCGCGGCGCGCGACGGCTACACGCTGGCGCTGATCACACCGGCGTTGTTCCGCCTGCCGCACCTGCAGCCGGTGAACTACGACGCGATCAAGGACTTCACCTACATCATCGGCCTGACCAGCTATGTGTACGGGATCTCGGTGCCAGCGGGCTCGGCTTGGAAGCGCTTTGGCGACTTCGTCGAGCACGCGCGCGCCAACCCTGGCAAGGTCAACGTGGCATCGGTCGGCACCGGCTCGCTCGGCCAGATCACCGTGCGCCGGCTGGAACAGCAGGCCGGCATCAAGCTCAATTTCATCCCCTTCAAGGGCGGCGCCGATGCGTTGTCCGCGCTGCTGGGCGGCCACGTCGACGTGATGATCGAAGCCGGCTGGGGCGCCATGGCCGAAGCCGGCAAGGTACGCCTGCTGGCCGTGGCCGAGCCGCAGCGCCTGAAGCGCTGGCAGGCCGTGCCCACGCTGCGCGAGCTGGGCTACGACATCACCGTGCAGTCCGAAATCGGCATCGCCGGCCCGCGCGCGCTGGACCCCGCGGTGGTCGCCACGCTTCACGATGCCTTCCGCCAGGCCACATCGGACCCTGCCTACCTGCGCGCGCTCGAATCCGAATCGATGCCCAACCGCCATATGAATACCGCCGACTACCAGCACTACGCCGCTTCGCAATTCGCCAGCGACAAGCGGCTGGTGGCCGAGCTCGGCATCCGGCTGGACTGAGCCCTACGCACGCAAAGGAGCCATCGCATGAGCGAAACCGATCCCATCCGTCCCGCCGCCATTTCGGACGCCGAGTGGGCCACCCGCATCGAGCTGGCCGCGCTCTACCGCGCCATCCACCGGTACGGCATGACCGACCTGATCTACAACCACATCACCGCGCGCGTTCCGGGCGAGCCTGAGCACATCCTGCTCAACCCCTACGGGCTGCTGTACCAGGAAGTAAACGCGTCCAGCCTGTACAAGATCCACCTGAACGGCGACATCGTCCACCGGCCCGAGCGCGATGCCGGAGAGCTGGGCCTGAACCCCGCCGCCTACGTGATCCACACCGCCGTGCACGCCGCGCGCCATGATGCGCTGTGCGTGCTGCACACGCATACGCGCGCATCGTCGGCGGTATCGGCCATGGCCTGCGGCCTGCTGCCGGTGTCGCAGCATGCGCATATGTTCTACGGGCGCATTGCGTACCACGACTTCTCCGGCCCGGTAGTCGACCTGGCCCAGCAGGGCCAGCTGGTGCAGGACCTGGGCCAGCACAACGCGATGATCCTGCGCAACCACGGCCTGCTGGTATGCGGGCGCACCATCGCCGAAGCCTTCTTCAACATCTACTGGCTGGAATCGGCCTGCAAGATCCAGGTCGATGCCATGGCTGGCGGCGAACTGGTGATGCCGTCACCGGCATCGCTGGAAGCCAGCCGCAAGGCCTTCGGCCGCGTAGCCATCCGCGGCGACCGCGAATGGGCGGCGGTGCGGCGCGAGCTGGACCACATCGACCCGTCCTACCGGCACTGACCCCGCCTTCGACCTGAGCACAAGACTGGAGACAACATGACCCAAGCCACCGCCGCCGATGCGGCAACCTTCGCAGTAGCCGTTCCCGCCCTTGGCCCCGATGTGCGCTGCCACGTGCTGCAGCCCGGCCGCCCGCCGCTGTTCATCGAACCGGCCGGCGAACGCCTGCTGGACCGCGCGCAGTTCCGCCAGTGGTCGCGCACGGTGCGCCCGGCGCTGGACGCGCTGATCCTGGAACATGGCGGGATCGTGCTGCGCGGCTTCCCGACCGCCGGCACGGAGGACTTTGCCGACTTCATCGAGCAGTTTCCGGCCTTCGACGGTGGCTACGCCGGCGGCCGCGCCCCGCGCGAAACCATCAGCGGCCGCGTGATGGAAGCCACGCGGCTGTCGGCCAGCGTGCGCCTGGCGGTACATTCCGAAATGGCTTACCGCCGCGACTACCCGCGCCGCATCGCCTTCTTCTCGCGCAAGACCGCCGAGGTGGGCGGCGAAACCCTGATCACCGATGTGCGCCACCTGGCCGAGCGCATGGACCCAGAACTGGCCGGCAGGCTCGCCACGCTGGGCAGCCGCACCGCGATCAACTTCGGACCGCGGCGCGATGCCGACGATGCCTCTTACGCGCATATGGACGAGCGCGGCTGGAACCAGTCGTTCCATACCGAGGACCCGGCCGAGGTGAACCGGCTGTGCGCCGAGCGCGGGCTGGAACCAGTCTGGCATGAAGACGGCAGCCTGACCGTGCTCAATGCGCTGGAGCCGTTCGTGGTACATCCGCAGACCGGACGCAAGCTGTACCGGTCGATCCTGCATATGCTGCCGCAGGTGGAGAACCCCGAGCAGGACCTGGAACGGCGCAAGCGCCAGAAGTACCCGACCGGCGCCACGCTGGGCAATGGCGAACGCCTGACCGATGCCGAACGCGCGCATATCGACCAACTGTGCGACCAGACCACCTATAGCTGGCCCTGGCGCGATGGCGACGTGATGGTGCTGGACAACCTGCAGGTCTGGCACGGCCGCAACCCGTACCAGGGCACGCGCGACGTGCAGGTGGCGCTGTTGGATTAAGGCGCGCGGGCCGAGCCTGTTGCAGCGGGCAGGCGTCGATATAATCAGCCGCGCAACGCCATAAATTAAGACATTAAAACAATAAGCCATCAGGCGGACGGGGTGCAGCGTCTTCTTGACTTACGCTGCGAGGGAACCATGACCAGCGCTGACCACGCCCTGTCCGGACGGCTGTCCGCGACCATCCCTGCCCGCCGTGCCGCAGGCAGTTCCGTTTCTGCGCCAGCCGCGCCGCACACCCCGCTGCTGCAAGGCGTGCATCGTCGCGCAGACCAGCTGATGACGGCCATGCTGTGGGTGCTGGGCCTGCTGTCGCTGATCGTCGGCATCACTATGGGTCGACCGGGCTGACGCTGACACTGGGCTTGCCGATGGCGCTGCTCGGCACGCTGATGGCGGTCACCGTGCCCGCCCGCCTGGCGACGCGGCTGGCGATGGCCGTGCTGCTGATCGCTGGCCGGCACCTGTACGCGAAAGCGCATGATGGCCAGATCACCGGTGTACTCAAGCTTGACGTCCGACAGCACCGGCGCATTGGCCTTGTCTGCAAAGAAGCGCTGCTTCAGGTAGTCCGTGGCGGCAGCCTTGCCGCGCACAACCAGGCCATGCGGGTCGGATTCGCCGGTGGGCAGGGTCCAGACGAACTCATCGTCCAGGCACGCGGCGATGCGCTCCATGTCTGCGCGGGCAAAGGCGGCGAAGAACTCGCCCATCACGGCTTTCACTGTCTGATTCGGCCATCTTGTCTCCACTTCTGGTTGTGGTGCCCGGCTAGGGCGGTTGTCCGGGCATCTTGGCCAGAGGCCGGGATTCGTACCACCACCCGAAAAGGATGGGCCGGGAAGCGGAGTCGACGGCCGACCGCTAAGCCACCAGCGACCGGAACTCCCGCGCCATCGCCGGTGCCACCTGGCTGGCGCACCTGGCCAGGTTCACCTGCATCGCCGTGGCCGCGATTTCAAGGAGCTCCGGCTTAATGTCGTAGCCACGCTGCCCCAGCCACACGATCACGTCCAGCAAGTGCCACAGCGAACTGCTGCCTTCATGCACCGGCACCGGGAAGGAATCGGGGTAGCCAAGCATCAGCTTGCGCATGTTCTGGCGAGACACGCCAACCATCTCGGCAATATCCGTCAGCCCGACCAGGTCCGGCGCCGCCTCGATCAGCGTGGCCGATGGCATGGCGCGGCGGGCATCGGCCAGGGCACTCACCATGGCCACCCGCGCCGACTCTGCCTCACGGACAAATGCCAGCGCCACGCGGCCCGGCAGGCCGGTGCCCACCAGCGCGTCATCACACCCCGCCTCGGCCAGGCGTTCGACCAGCGCATCGGTATCGCTGTCCGCCTGCGACAGGTGAAATTTGAGGGTGAAGGCATATTCCATGGTCATGTCCTGAATTGCAGTACGCGCAGCGTTGTCACTTCCCGCTGATGCGAGCAGTTGGCCACGATCCGCCGGATGGCATTGGCGTGGTTGCCCGGATTCTTCGGCGTGCTCCAGACGCTGGATACACAGAACTCGCCGCAGCGGCATTCCTTGTCGTTGTCGGGGCAGTAGATGCGGCCCCACGCATGACCGTTGCCCTTGGCCTGCTCGACACGCCAGCCATGCAGCGCTGCATGCCTGAGTGCGGCCTCAATCTTCTTCCTTGGGTGCCTGGCGCGGGTCATTCGTGTCTCCGAGACTAGATGCGCAATGACTAGTTGTCAAGTGACAACCAGAAAATAAGCACAATCCGAGTGGATCGGAGCATTGTCTTTGGACTTGCCCGAGCGGGCATTGAGAGGACTCTGGAATCGGCGGAAACGAAGTCGTAGCCGGGTGATGCAGGTGTTAGCGCATACTATTCACGCGGAGCGGCAACGACTCCGCGCAATGCGGCGCGTTCGATCGCCGCCTCAACCAGGCCTTCGGATTTCGCGCTCTCGACAAACTTGCGCGCGTAGGCAGCACTGTAATCCCGTCCTTTCGGCGTTGCCATCCCGGCCTTCTCCCCGCCGGACCGGCCCTCTAGCACGCGCGAACCCGCGAGTTTCTCGGCCTGGCTGTACATGCCTGCCTTGGTTCCGAAAATGACATCTGCCCTTCCGGCCCGCAGCGATTCAACCATGTCTGCAATAGTTGAAGACCGAACCAGCGTGGCACTCCGTATGGTGCTGGCAAGATAGGCATCCGGCGAGCTCTTTTCCACCACGCCAATCCGGACACCGGGCCTGTCGACGTCCGCCAGCGTGGTGATGCGCGAACCCGGCGGAACGAGGTAGCTGAACTCGACCTCCATGTATGGCGCGGTAAAGTCCACGACCGACGCGCGCTCGGTACTGATTCCCATCGTGGCGACATCCCACTCCCCGGTTTTTGCGCCGGCGATCAACGCCGGGACCGAAGTGTAGGCAACGGGCTCGAACGAAACGCCGAGTCGCCGCGCCATTTCCTTGCCGAGGTCAACGGCAACGCCTCTGAACTCCCCTGACGCAGCATCCTTCGTCGCATGGATCGGGGAGCCCGATATGAATCCGACGCGGAGTTTCCCCGTCGGCGCCAATGCGCTCCGCGCATCAGGCGTGGGTGCCGTCCGGGGCCCCGCACAGCCAGCGAGTACCAGTGCAAGGATTACCGCCAGCCGTCGAATCGCACGCATGTCATGGCAATTGCCGCAAGCCACCGCCCTCTCCATCAGGTATTTGCCACGTCCGATGCCTGCTATGGTCCTGCCCGCGGCTTGCGCCGCTTTGAGACATCCATAGCCCCGCACCAGGCATTACTTCTTCTTCCTGGGATCATCAGCCGGGTTGACGAAGTTGAAAGCCCAGGGCCCCGACGCATTGATCTGGATGACGGTTTCCTCCTTGGTCCAGCCAAAGTGGCGCATCTTGGGTGGCATGACAATCAGGCTGCCGGCGCCGAGCGGCGAGGTCTTTTCCGGGTCGAGCTTGTCGCCCATGCCATAGTTGAACGTCCCGGAAAGCACGGTCACCCGCTCCACGCCCGGGTGCCAGTGCGCCGGCACCTTGGCATCCGCGGGCAGCTTGATCCGGGCGGTGAACGGCGCTTTCTTGTCCATCTTCCCCTCGAGGACGGCAAGTTTGGCACCCGGTATCAGTGGAAGGTCCGCCCATTTGACCTCGTCGGCAGTGACCATGACCATGTCGCCCGGCGGGGCAGCCAATGCCGCAGACATCGTCAGGCAGACGCCGAAGGCCAGTGTGGCAATCGGGGGAAGCTTGTTCTTCATGGCGCGCTCCTTCCTGAGACGGCAACCAGACGGTAGAAGCGGCGCGGCGATGGCACAGACCTTACAAATGCCATCTGGCACCGATTCCACCGCCAGCCGCGCTGGTGACACCCACTGCATGGCACAGGTTCAGGCATGCAGGCTCGAGCGTCTTTATCGCCCGTAGCATTAATGTGATGCATATCGCGGGCCACCCGTGGCGGGAGGCTGACGAGCGGGCGCGTGACGCTCGCGCGATGTGTCGGTTGCACGGTAAATCAGCCAGATGGTTTCAATTTTGAAACACCGGCGGCTGGCGTACGAGGCCCAGACGTTCAACTCCCTTTCCATACCGGCGGGCGCCGGTTCACGAACGCATCCACCCCTTCCCGGAAGTCACCGCTGCCGTAGCACAAGCGCACCAGGTCATCCGTGTCGGCCACCGACTGCACGGTCTGGCGCCGCAACGCCTCCTTGACCACCGTCTGCGTGACAGGCGCCAGCGCGCCAAGCCGGTCGCATAGCGAGACGACCTCGGCCTCCAGCGCATCGGCAGCGTACACACCCTCAAGAAACCCGCACGCGAGCGCAGCCTCGGCGTCGAGGATCTGCGCCAGCAGCAGCATGCGGCGCACCGGCTGCAGCCCCCAGGCCGCACGCAGCTTGGCAAGGTTCAGTGCCGACAGCGTGTTGCCCAGCGTGCGCGCAATCGGCACGCCAAAGCGGGCCTTGGGCGTCGCGACACGGAAGTCGCACGCAGTGGCGATGGCCAGGCCGCCGCCCACCGCCCAGCCTTCGATAACCGCCACAGTTGGCATCGGCAGTTGCTCGACAAGGCGGACGCCTTCGTCGATACGCGCTTCGTAGGCAACCCCGTCCTCGCCGCTGGAGAACTGCTGGAACTGCGCAATGTCAGTACCTGCGACAAAGGCCTCTCCGCCCGCGCCGCGCAGCACCACCACGCGCGCACCCGCATTGCCTTGCGCCGCAAGCGCGCGGCAATGCGTGGCAAGTTGCTCGTACATGGCCCACGTCATCGCATTGCGCGCGGCTGGTCGGTCAAACGTCAGCGTTGCGACCTGCCCCTGCATCGTGAGCGTGACTTGTCCGTCGTTGCCGGGACCGCCCTCCGGCGGCAGCGCGGCCTTCATGATCCGAATGCGCCGGCTACAGCCAGCGACTGTTGTTCGTCCTTCGGGATACCCAGCTCGGCCAGGATTTCTTCCGTATGCTGGCCGAGCAGCGGCGGCGGGCGCCGTACCTGCTGGGGCGTGCCGCCCATCTTCACCGCGAAGCCGATATTGGGCACCTTGCCCTCGATCGGATGATCGATTTCGATGCGCATCTGGCGGTGGCGGCCGTGCTCGCTGTCGAAGGCCTGCGGGTAGGTCAGGATCGGCCCGGCCGGAATGCCGACGCCGAGCAGGCGCTCGATCCAGTAGTCGCTGCTCTCCTTGACGAAGCTCTCCTCCAGCATCGCGATCAGTGCCTGCCGGTTGGCCAGGCGCAGCGCCACGGTGGCAAAGCGCTCGTCCGCGAGCAGGTCGGGCCGGTCGAGCGTGTTGCACAGCAGTTGCCACAGCTTCTGGTTGGTGGCCCCCATGACGAAGTAGCCATCGGCGGACTTCATCGCCTGGTAAGGGGCGCTCATGCGGTTGGCCGTGCCCAGCGGCTCGGGCTCGCGGCCCGTGCCCCAGTATTCGCAGGTGTCCCACACCGAGAACGCCAGCGCGGAATCGAACAGCGACGCATCGACATACTGCCCCTTGCCCGTCTCCCTGGCGCCGATATAGGCAGACAGCATGCCGTAGGTGGCGAACAGCGCGCAGCCGATATCGGCCACCGGAACGCCCGCCTTCACCGGCGCGCCGCCCGGGTAGCCGGTGACGCTCATCACGCCCGACATCGCCTGCGCCATCAGGTCAAAGCCCGGCCTCCCGGCCCACGGCCCGCTCTGGCCAAAGCCCGAGATGCTGCAGTAGACCAGCTTGGGATTGATCCTGGCGAGGGTCTCATAGTCGATCCCCAGCCGCTTCATCACGCCGGGTCGGTAGTTCTCCACCAGGATGTCGGCCGTTTCCGCCAGGCGATAAAGCACCTGCCGGCCGGATTCGGTCTTCAGATCCAGGGTGACGCTGCGCTTGTTGCGGTTCATGTTGAGGAAGCCCATGCTGTCCGAGCCCTTCATCTTGAAGCCCATCGCGCCGCGCGTCTGGTCGCCGCCGTCGGGCGGTTCGATCTTGATCACGTCGGCGCCCAGATCAGCCAGCAGCATGCAGGCGTAGGGCCCGGCCATGACCTGGCTGACGTCGAGCACGCGCACGCCGGCCAGCGGCAAGGTGGAGGCAGGCGCCTGTGCGCCCGAGTCGCGGAAATCTGTCATGGGATGCTTCTTCCTGGATAGATGGATGGGCAGCGTGCGCGCGTGCGTCGGTTCTCGGCCATCGTCTTGCAGCGCTCAGCTCTCGGCCTTTACGCCGGCGTCTTTCACGACCTTGGCCCACTTGGTGGACTCAGAGGCGATGAAGGCGGCGAACTGCTGGTTCGATCCGCCGGAGTCCTCGGCGCCAAAGCTCTTGAGCCGCTCGGCGACGTCGGGCATGGCCAGCACGCGGTTGACGTCGGCGTTCATGCGCTGCACCAGCGCCGGCGGCATGTTCTTCGGGCCCACCAGGCCATACCACGACGCCGCGTCCAGCCCGGGGAAGCCGGACTCCGCCAGCGTCGGCACATTGGGATGGCTGGCCGCGCGCTTCAGGCGGGTCTGCGCAATCGCGATCACCTTGCCCTGCTGGATAAACGGCGTGGCGGCGGTCATGGTGTCGAACGCATAGTCGATCTGGCCGCCGATCAGGTCCGCGACCAGCGGGCCCGAGCCCTTGTAAGGCACGTGCACCACATCGAGCCTGGCCTGCAACCGGAACATCTCCAGCGCCAGGTGCTGCGCCGAACCGATGCCGGACGAGCCAAAGGAAATCTTCCCCGGCTTCTGCCGGCACAGCGCCACGATGTCCGAAACGCTGCGCACCTTCTGCTCCGGACGGCAGGTCAGCATATTGGGCGTGACGCCCACCAGCGAAATCGGCGTGAAGTCGGCGCGCGGGTCGTACTTGACGTCCAGCAGCGCCGGGGCGATCGCGTGGCTGTTCACATGCGCCATCAGCAAGGTGGTGCCGTCAGGCGGCTGCTTGGCCACATAGGCGGCGGCGATGGCGCCGGTAGCGCCGGGCTTGTTCTCCACCAGCACGCTGGTGTTCCACATGACCCCGAGCTTCTGCCCGATCACGCGTGCCAGCACATCGGTGCCGCCGCCGGGGGCGAAGCCCACCACAATGCGCACCGGGCCGGCGATGTCGGCGGCGCGCACCAGGCTGGGTATCGCCAGCCCGGCCGCTGCCGCCACAATGAATTGTCTGCGCTGCATTGCGTGTCTCCGTCCTGTAGTTATGGAGCCATCATCCGCAATACATCCGCCGCGGGCTATCGCTAATTGGGGGATTCTGGTTTCGCGTTTTGCGCAAGCACCGCCAGCACGCTGAGCGCCGCCGAGGAAAGTGCCCCATGGGGCCGATGGCACAGCACAAACTGCCGCTGCGCCCAGGGCGCCGCAATGGGCAGCCGCACAAAACGGCTGCCGGCCGCCACCTCGCGCGCGATCGCCTCCGGCATCACCCCGCCGCCCAGGTTCTGCGCCACCAGCGCGGCCATGCTGTCGAAGCCGCCCACGCGCATGCGCATGCGCAGCACGCGGCCGGCCTCCTCCGCCAGCCGCTCCAGCACGATCGAGATCGCCGAACTCTCGCTGAGCACGATCAGGTCGCAGTCCAGCACGTCGTCCGGCGTGACCTTGCGGCGCCGCGCCAGCGCATGGCCGCGCGCCACCACCAGCACCAGTTCATCATTCCGATAGGGCGCGGTCGGCAGGTCGATCACGCCCAGGCTGCCGTCGTAAATGCCGATGTCCACGGTGCCGCGGCGCAGCGACTGCTGGACTTCCGCGCTGTTCATTTCCTGCAGGTCGATGCGCACGCCGGGGCAGGCCGTGGCGCAGCGTTGGATGTCGAAGGGAAGGAACTGGATGACGGCGGATTTGGGCGCGGCTACCCGGACCACGCCCAGGTCGCCGCCGACAAAGGAGGCAGCGTCGTCCTGCATGCGCTGGACGGTGTGGGTGATGCCGCGGGCGTGGGCCAGCAGTGCGCGGCCGGCTTCGGTCAGGGCCATGCCGTGGGGCAGGCGTTCGAAGAGGGAGACGCCTAGTTGGGCTTCCAGTTCGAGGATGCGGCGGGAGGCGGCTGCGGGGGCCAGGTGGAGGCGCTCGGCGCCGCGGGTGATGCTGCCGAAGTCGGATACGGCGATGAAGAGCTGGACGGTGGTGAGGTCGAAGTGCAGGCGGGGGGTGCGTGAGGGGGCGGTGGACGTCACGGTGGTCGGCGCTTAGGTGGGCGGCGTGGCGGGGGCAATGGCGATTCTCCACTTATTGAACGACGCAGACAATTATGGATTTCCCACGTAACCTCGCGAGCAAGGACGGCTATCGAATCGATGCCCCGCCAGGCGCCTTACAGCCATGGGGGTCATGCGGCGCAATGGAAGCGGTTTGCGCATCAAAATATGTGCCGTCGTACCGGTCTCCGGAATATAGAAACGTGTAGATCAGCTTACGTTTGAATTGCCCCCTCAGGCGAAGCACTGGACTTGCGCAATCCTCGGCAGACACAGCGCTGGAATTCCGATACTTGAGGAGCGGTTGGTCAGACCCCTTGTACAGTACGACGACATCCCATCCGATAAACCGCATGGGGGCACCGCTCTCGTTGCCGAACGTTCGGGCGTGTGTCTGGCCGGGCCTGTCAGTTTTTTTGTGTGCAGGGCAGGTAAAGGCTCACCGTCAATTCGACCGGTGAGCCAGCATTATCTCAACGATGCGGATGGGTGAAGCGGTCCTCGTAGAGGATCGCAAACTGGTTCATGGCAGCCTTCCAGTCATGCGTTGAACTGCCCCACTTCCCGGTGATGTTGCGCAGGGCCAGCCACAGGAGCTTGGTCGCCGCCTCATCGCTGGGGAAGTGGCCCCGCGTCTTGATGATCTTGCGCAGTTGCGCATTGATGCTCTCGATCGCGTTGGTCGTGTAGATGATCTTGCGGATCGCCGGCGGGAACGTAAAGAACGGGATCACCTGATCCCAGGCGCGGCGCCAGGACGCGGCGATCGGGGGG